>JADGOP010000081.1 GCA_017882935.1 Actinomycetota bacterium | reverse complement strand
CCGAGGGCCTGTGGGCACCCCACCTGCCGCAGGAGTACGGAGGCATGGGGCTCGACTTCCTGGCGCACGCCTACATGAACGAGATCCTGGCCTACGCCGTGGGCGCCGCCTCGCTGTTCGGCGTGGTCGCACCAAACTCCGGCAACCAGACGATCCTGGTGAAGTACGGCACCGAGGAGCAGAAGCGCAAGTGGCTGCTGCCGCTCATCGAGGGGACCATGGAGTCCGGCTTCTCCATGACCGAGCCGGCCAACCCCGGGTCCGACCCCCGCTCGCTCACCACCACCGCCGTCCGCGAGGGCGACGAGTGGGTCATCAACGGCCACAAGTGGTTCACCTCGAACGGCAAGGCCGCCGACTTCTTCATCGTCATGTGCCGCGCCGACGACCCCACCGGCGAGCTCGGCCGCCCCGGTCAGATGGTGCAGATCATCGTGCCCACCGACACGCCCGGCGTGAACGTGGTGCGCGGCGTGGGGATCTGGGGGCACCAGACGTCCGACCACTGCGAGGTGCTGTACGAGGACGTGCGGGTGCCGGTCGACAACGCGCTGGGCCGCGTCGGCGACGGCCACCGCGCGGCGCAGGACCGCCTCGGCGCCGGTCGCATCTTCCACTGCATGAACTCCATCGGGCAGATGTGGCGGGCCTTCGACCTCATGGTCGAGCGCACCCTCACCCGCACGGTGCACGGCGGCCTGCTCAAGGACAAGCAGTTCATCCAGGGCTTCATCGCCGAGAGCTACATGGACATCCAGGCGGCGCGGCTCATGACCATCCACTGCGCCGAGAAGGTCGACCGCCAGGACCCGCAGGCGCGCACCGACATCTCGGCCATCAAGGTGTTCGTGCCTGCGGCCTACACCCGGGTTGTCGACCGGGCCATCCAGGTTTGGGGCGCGGCCGGCGTGTCGAGCGACCTGCCCCTCGCCGGCATGTACCTCGGCGCCCGCACCCTTCGCATCGCCGACGGGCCCGACGAGGTCCACAAGGTGCTGATCGCCAAGAACGTGATCCACCACTACGAGAACGGCGACACCTGGGACTTCAGCAACTGACGCCCCCCAACTCCCGTTCTCGGTGCGGAAAGCGTCCTCCAGCGACGGTTTTCGCACGGAGAACGGGAGGATGTGTCGGCCACGAACGGAAGGGAACCGCATGACGATGGACTACGAGGCCGCCGCCGCACAGGTGACGGCGCCGGGTGAGCGCTTCGAGGTGCAGCCGATCGACGTGGGTGGCATCACCTACAAGGCGTTCGTCAACACCCTGCCGAGCCTGCGCGACCTCTTCGCCATGGCCCACGGTCGGGCCGACACCACCTTCCTGGTGTACGAGGACGAGCGGTGGAGCTTCACCGACGTCGGCACGAAGGTGGCGGCCCTCGGCCACGCCCTCGTGGAGCGCTACGGCGTGCAGCAGGGCGACCGGGTGGCCATCGCCATGCGGAACTACCCCGAGTGGGTGGTGAGCTTCGCGGCCATCACCTCGGTGGGCGCCATCTCGGTGTCGCTCAACTCCTGGTGGACCGAGGACGAGCTCGACTTCGCGCTGGGCGACTCCGCTCCGAAGGTCCTCATCGCCGACGTCGAGCGCCTCGACCGCACCGCGGCGTCGTGTGAGCGGCTGGGCATCCGGGTCGTCGGCGTGCGCACCGACCGCGACCTGCCGCACGTCGACCACTGGGACGACGTCGTCATCGCGGGCAACCCCCTGCCCGACGTGGCGGTAGGCCCCGACGACGACGCCACGATCCTCTACACGTCGGGCACCACCGGCAACCCCAAGGGCGCGGTCTCGACGCACCGGGCCGTCCTGCAGGCGCTGCTGGGCTTCGCCTGCCGGGCCGCGATCCAGGCACTGCGCCGACCCGAGGAGGCGTCGCCCGTCGACACGGCCGGGGTGTTCATCCTCATCGTGCCGCTCTTCCACGTGACCGGCGGCGTGGCCGTGATGCTGTCGTGCTACGCCGCGGGCCTCGAGCTGGTGATGATGTACCGCTGGGACGCCGAGCGGGCGCTCGAGCTCATCGAGCGCGAGCGGGTCACCAACTTCGTGGGCGTGCCGACGCAGAGCTGGGACCTGCTCGAGTCGCCCCGCTTCGCGGAGTTCGACACGTCGAGCCTGCTGAGCGTCGGCGGTGGTGGCGCCCCCGCGCCACCCGAGCTGGTGAAGCGCGTCAGTGCCAACTTCCGCAACGGCCGACCCTCGATCGGGTACGGCCTCACCGAGACCAACAGCTACGGCCCGGGCAACTCCGGCACCGACTACGAGACCCACCCCACCAGCACCGGCCGCGGCACGCCCATCCTCGAGATCGAGGTCCGCGACACCGAGCTCCGGCCGGTGCCCGTCGGCGAGCTCGGCGAGATCTGGTTCAAGGGCCCGCACCTCATCCGCGGCTACTGGAACCGCCCCGACGCCACGGCCGACGTGTTCGTCGACGGCTGGTTCCGCACCGGCGACCTCGGCCGCCTCGACGACGAGGGCTTCCTCTACGTCGAGGACCGGGTGAAGGACATGGTGCTGCGCGGCGGCGAGAACGTGTACTGCGCCGAGGTCGAAGCCGCCATCTACGAGCACCCCGACGTGTACGAAGCGGCCGTGTTCGGGGTGCCCCACGAGCGGCTCGGTGAGGAGGTGGCCACCGCGGTGTACCCCAAGCCGGGTCGCACGCTCACCGCCGCCGACCTCACCGGGCACCTCACGGGCCGGCTGGCGCCCTTCAAGATCCCGACGCGCATCACCATCGTCGACGGGCAGCTCCCTCGCAACGCCGCGGGCAAGATCCTCACGCGACAGCTGCGCGACGAGCTCGCAGCCGACGCCGGCGTCTGAACCGCCCACCAGCGCTCAAGGCCCCGCCGCGTTCGGCCGAATAGGTCGTACGGCCCACGTCGGGACCTGCTGCGGGGAGCGTCTGCCATGAAGTCGAACGTCACCTTCCGGCGGTTCGCGGCCGCCGTCACCCTGGTGCTGGCGGGGAGCGCGCTGAGCGCCTGCCTCGTCACCCCGGGCGATCCGGGCCCGGCCGACCTCACCTTCGCCATCAACACCACCACCTCCGCGAACCACGCCATCTCGCCGCTCATCTACGGCTCCAACAGCGACCAGGGCCTCGCCACCAACCGGCAGACCAACCTGCGCCTCGGCGGCAACCGCTGGACGGCCTACAACTGGGAGAACAACGACTCGAACGCCGGGAGCGACTACTGCTTCCAGAACGACGACTTCCTCTCGTCGTCGCTGACGCCGGGCGCGGCCATCAAGCCCACGGTCGACGAGGCCACCGCGGCCGGCGACACGGCGATCGTCACCATCCCGATCGTCGACTACGTGGCCGCCGACCGCAACGGCGGGTGCGACGTGCGCAACTCGGGTGCCAACTACCTGCAGACCCGCTTCAAGCAGAACCTGCCGACCAAGGGCGCGGCGTTCACCACCACGCCGAGCACCAGCGACGGCTACGTGTACCAGGACGAGTTCGTGAACTGGCTCAAGACCACCGAGCCGAACGCGCACATCATCTTCCAGCTCGACAACGAGCCCGACCTCTGGTCCAGCACCCACGCCGAGGTGCACCCGAACCCGGTGACGTATGCCGAGCTGGTGGCGCGCAACGTGGCCTACGCCAAGGCCATCAAGGCGGTGTGGCCCACCGCCGAGGTCGACGGCCCGGTCGACTACGGGTTCTACGGCATGGAGCGCCTCCAGGGCGCCCCCGACAACGGTGGCCGTGACTGGATCACCTCCTACCTCGACCAGATGAGCGCGGCGGCCACCGTCGCGGGCATCCGGCTCGTCGACTACCTCGACGTGCACTGGTACCCCGAGGCGACGGGCGGCGGCATCCGCGTCACCGACAACGGCACCGGCGCGGCCGAGGTGGCGGCCCGCGAGCAGGCACCGCGGTCGCTGTGGGACCCGAGCTACGTGGAGACCAGCTGGATCACCGACCCGACGGGCTACAACTACGGCCCCATCGACCTGATCCCCACGTTGAAGGCCAAGGTGGCCGCCCACTACCCGGGCACCAAGATCGGCATCTCCGAGTGGAACTACGGGGGTGGCACCGACATCAGCGGCGCCATCGCCACAGCCGACGTGCTCGGCATCTTCGGGCAGCAGGACGTGGGGCTCGCCGACCTGTGGCCGCTCAACGGCACCGAGAGCTTCACCTACACGGCGTTCCGGGCCTTCCGGAACTACGACGGCGCCGGTGGCGCCTTCGGAGACATCTCGGTGCCCGCCACGTCGAGCAACGTGCCGCTCGCGAGCGTCTACGCCAGCCTGTCGTCATCGGACCCGAAGAAGGCCGTGATCGTGGCCATCAACAAGGGCACCACAGCGAAGTCCGCGGCCATCAAGCTCACCGCGAACTACGCCTACACCAAGGCCAAGGTGTACACGATCACCGCGGGGGGCGGCCCGAACGTGGTGGCCCAGGCCGACCTCGCGACCGCCGCGACGAACGCGTGGAACTACGCCATGCCGGCCCAGTCGATCAGCGTGATCGTGCCGCAACCCTAGGTTTTGCGGGACTCCGCAGGGTCCCGTCGCAGGCCAGGGGCCGCAGACAGGTTGCGGACAGGAATCTGAGCCTTCCCGTTCACGGCGAGAGAACAGCTACGCAACACGGTGTCTCTAGCTTGCCGCCCATGGACAGGCTCAAGCTGCTCACCAAACGGCTTCGGGAACAAGATTTCCGCAAGCAGTTCGCCATCCTCTTCGGAGGCAAGATGCTCGGCATCGCGACCCTTCTCGGGCTCGTGAAGGTCGGCTCGACACTATTGGGAGGTGCCGCATCAGCCGCAGGGCTGAGCTCTTTGCAGGCGGCGACGAAAGCCGCCGACATCATCAACCCGATCAACACCCTCTGGGTCCTGGTCACCGCCTTCCTGGTGTTCTTCATGCAGGCGGGCTTCATGGCGCTCGAGGCCGGGTTCGCCCGCTCTCGTGAGACCGTGAACGTGCTCCTCGAGTGCGTGTTCGACACCTGCCTCTGCGGCCTCCTCTACTGGGCGTTCGGCTTCGCGTTCCAGTTCGGCGTGGGCAACTGGTTCATCGGCCACCAGTACTTCTTCCTCCAGGGCGCACCCCTCACCTACGGCTCGAGCGGCGTCGCCTTCCTGGCGTTCTTCCTCTTCCAGTTCGCGTTCGCCGACACCGCCTCCACGGTCACCTCGGGCGCCATGGTCGGCCGTACCGGGTTCAAGGGCGACATCATGTACTCGGTCATGGTGTCGGGCTTCCTCTACCCGATCTTCGGCCACTGGGTCTGGGGTCCGGGCGGCTGGCTCGGCGGCAAGATCCCGCACTGGATGAGCAACATCACCGGCGGCGTGGCGTTCCACGACTTCGCCGGCTCCACCGTGGTGCACACGGTCGGTGGCGTGATCGCCCTCATGGGCGCCATCGTCCTCGGCCCCCGTCTCGGCCGGAAGTTCAAGCGTGACGGTGGCGGCCCCCTGCCCCCTCACGACCTCACCATCGGTGCCCTCGGCGCCGTCATCCTGTGGTTCGGCTGGTACGGCTTCAACCCCGGCTCCACCCTGTCCGCCATGGACTTCGCCGGCATGGGCCGGGTCGCCGCCAACACCACGCTGGCCGCCTGTGCCGCCGGCATGGTGGCGGTGCTCGTCGTCTACCCCCGGTCGAAGAAGTGGGACCTGGCGATGTCGTGCAACGGCTTCCTGGCCGGGCTCGTCGCCATCACCTGCCCCTGCTACTGGGTGTCACCGACCGGCTCGGTGGTCATCGGCGCCGTCGCCGGCGTCATCGTGGTGTTCGGCGTCGACCTGCTCGAGCACCTGCGCATCGACGACCCGATCGGGGCCGTGCCTGTGCACATGATCTGTGGCATCTGGGGCACCCTCAGCCTCGGGCTGTTCGCCTCGGGCAGCTACGGCCTGCCGACGCCCACCGGCGCCGACACCTCGGCCACCCTCAAGGGCGTGCTCTACGGGGGCAACTGGGACATCATGAAGGCCCAGGTCATCGGCAGTCTCGCCTGCATCATCCTCGTGGGTGGAGCTGCGTTCGTCATCTTCAAGCTGATCGACATGACCGGTCAGCTCCGGGTGGAGCCCGACGGCGAGCTCCAGGGGCTCGACCTCTTCGAGCACGGCTCGGCCGCCTACCACATGGAGTTCGGCCAGGGCATGACGTACACCACTCCTGCCGGCGGCTTCCCGGGAGGCACCCTCATCGGAGCGGTCAAGAAGGAGGAACCGGTCGGCGGTTCCTGAGGCTGACTCGACCGGTCCATCCCGGAGGCCGGCGGGCGTCCCCTCGCCCGCCGGCCTCCCGCCCTTCCTCTTTGCTGCAAGTCCCATCTGTCAGGAGCGTCTCGTGGTTCACCTCATCACCGCAGTGATCAAACCCCATCGACTGGAAGACACCAAGGAGTCACTCCGCAAGGCCGAGATCCTCGGTCTGACCGTGAGCGAAGTCCAGGGCTTCGGCCGCCAAGGCGGCAAGACCGAGGTCTTCCGTGGCTCGGAGTACAAGATCGAGTTCGTCCCCAAGGTCAAGCTCGAGGTCCTCGTCAACAGCGAGGACGTCGAGCGGGTCATCGACCTGATCGTGGAGTCCGCCCGCACCGGCAAGATCGGTGACGGCAAGGTCTGGTCCGCCCCCGTGGACCACCTGTTGCGGGTCCGCACCGGCGAATCCGGGATCGACGCCCTCTAGGCGCCACCCCGGCACAACTCGACAACCGTCGCGCTGGCGGTGGATGGCCCCGGTGCAGGGGCCAGCCACCGCCAGTGTCGCGTCCAGCGTCGGGCGTCAGCCGGTGAAGGTGGGCTGGGGGTCGGTCGGCGTGGCCGCCGGAGCGGTGCCGACGACCGTGGAGGTGGTGGCACCCGTCGTCAGCCGCATCCCCTGAGGGCCACCTGTCCAGCAGGCCGCCTCCGACCCGACCCCGCTGCGACGCGCTAGCCATGGGCCGTGCTCCGTACGCCCGACGACCGCTTCGCCTCGCTCCCCGGCTACCCGTACCCGCCCCGGTACGTCGCGATCGCCGACCGAGAGCTCGGCGAGCTGCACATGAACCACGTCGACACCGGCCCCGCCGACGCGGCCCCGGTACTCCTGCTCCACGGCCAGCCGACGTGGTCGTACCTGTACCGCAAGGTCATCGCGGGGCTCGTCGCGCGGGGCCACCGGTGCGTGGCGCCCGACCTGATCGGCTACGGCCGCTCGGACAAGCCCGACGACCGCTTCGCCTACACCTTCGAGGCCCACGTGCGGTGGTTGCGCGACTTCGTCGAGACGCTCGACCTGCGCGGCGTGACGCTGGTCTGCCAGGACTGGGGTGGCCCGCTCGGGCTCGCCGTGCTGGCCGCGCTCCCCGAGCGCTTCGCCCGGGTGGTGGCGGCCAACACCATCCTCCACACCTCCGACGAGCGCCTCGCCGGCCGGCTCACCTGGGCCAACCACGGGATCGCCGACGGGCGCGTGGTGCTGCAGGAGGCACTGGTCGACTACCTCGCCTACACCATGCGCGCCCGCGACTTCGAGGCCAGCACCCTGGTCCGCTTCGCCACCACCACCGACGTGCCCGACGAGGTGCTCGCCGCCTACGACGCGCCGTTCCCCGACGAGCCGCACAAGACCGGCGTGCGTCAGATGACGGCGCTCCTGCCCCTGACCCGCAACGACCCGGGCGCCCGCATCGACCGGCGCACCATGGAGGTGCTGCGGACGTGGGACAAGCCGTTCCTCACCGCCTACTCCGACGGCGACCCGGCCACGGCCGGCTGGGAGCGCGTCTTCCAGGAGGAGGTGCCCGGGGCCAAGGGCCAGCCGCACGTCACCATCGAGGGCGCGGGCCACTTCCTGCAGGAGGACCGGGGCGAGGAGCTGGCCACCGTCATCGCCGACCTCATCGACGCCACGCCCGCCTGAGCGGTACGAGACGGTCGGTCAGCGCTCGGCGGCGATGAGCTCGGCGATCTGCACCGCGTTGAGCGCGGCGCCCTTGCGGAGGTTGTCGTTCGACAGGAACAGCGCCACGCCGCGGCCGCCGGGAACCGTCTCGTCGGCACGGATGCGACCCACGAAGGTGGGGTCGGCGCCCGCTGCCTCGATGGGCGTGGGCACCTCGGACAGCTGCACCCCCGGAGCATCCCGGAGCAGCTCGGTGGCTTCCGCGGGCGAGAGGGGACGCTCGAAGCGGGCGTTGATCGACAGCGAGTGCCCGGTGAACACCGGCACCCGCACGCAGATGCCCGACACGGCCAGCGCGGGGATGTCGAGGATCTTGCGGCTCTCCTGGCGGAGCTTCTGCTCCTCGTCGGTCTCGTTGCGACCGTCGTCGACGAGCGACCCGGCGAACGGCAGCACGTTGAACGCGATGGGCTTCGCGAACTTGTCGGGCGCGGGGAAGTCGACCGCCCTGCCGTCGCAGGTGAG
>JADGOP010000478.1 GCA_017882935.1 Actinomycetota bacterium | reverse complement strand
CCGGCGGGAGGCTTCTTCGGCCCCCGGTCGAGCCGTCGGTAGCGTCGGCCCATGACCTCGTTGTACGAGCAGGTCGGCGGCCAGCCGTTCTTCGACACCCTGGTGGAGCGCTTCTACGAGGGCGTGGGCGACGACATGGTGCTGCGGCCGATGTACCCCGACGACCTCACCGAGCCCAAGCGCCACCTGGCCCTGTTCCTGGCGCAGTACTGGGGCGGTCCGGGCACCTACTCCGATGAGCGGGGCCACCCGCGGCTGCGGATGCGCCACGCGCCGTTCGTCGTCGACGAGGCGGCCAGCGAGGCCTGGTTGACGCACATGACGGCCGCCGTCCGGGCCGCGTCGCTGCCCGGCGAGCTCGAGTCGGCGCTCCTCGACTATTTCACCAACGCGGCCACGTTCCTCATCAACTCCGCCTGACGGAAGGGTGGGCCGGCCGCCGGGCCGGGGCTGCCGCGCGGGTACCGTGGGCGCCATGGCCGCTCCCACCCCCCTCCAGCCCGGCGACAAGGCCCCCGCCTTCTCGTTGCTCGACCAGCACGGCGACACCCTCAAGCTGTCGTCGCTCAAGGGTCGCAAGGTGCTCGTGTACTTCTACCCGAAGGCCGACACGCCCGGGTGCACCACGCAGGCGTGCGGCCTGCGCGACATCGCCGCCGACGTGGGCGACACCGTCATCATCGGGATCAGCCCCGACAAGCCCGAGAAGCTCGACAAGTTCGACCAGAAGCACGGCCTCGGGTTCACCCTGCTGTCCGACCCCGAGCACACCACCATCGAGGCGTTCGGGGCGTGGGGCGAGAAGTCGCTCTACGGCCGCAAGTTCATGGGCGTGATCCGCTCGGCCTGGCTCATCGACGAGAAGGGCAAGGTCGCCGAGGCGTGGCCCAAGATCAGCCCCAAGGACACGCCGGTCAAGTTGCTCGAGGCGCTGCAGGAGGCGTGAGCCGGGCGGCTTCGACCGGGCCGGTGCCCGCGCCGGCAGAGGCGTCGTTCGTCGTGCACGACACGCCCATCGGCGCGCTGCTCCTGGCGGTCACCGAGGTGGGCGTGGTGGGCGTCGAGGGCGGCGACCCCCTCCGGGTCCTGGTGCGCCTCGAGGACGACCTCGGCACGGAGCCCGTCGAGCGTCCTGCGGCCCTCGACGTGGTGCGTCGCCAGCTCGACGAGTACTTCGACGGGCGCCGCCGCACCTTCGACCTCCCGATCGACGCGCGGCGGTCGCACGGCTTCTACCGCGAGGTGCTCGACGAGGTGGTGCACATCCCCTGGGGGGAGGTGGTCAGCTACGGCGAGCTGGCGGCCATGAGCGGCCGGCCCCGTGCGGCGCGGGCGGCGGGAACAGCCATGGCGTCGAACCCGATAACCGTCATCCGGCCGTGCCACCGGGTGATCCACGCCGACGGCCGGCTCGGTGGCTACGGCGGCCGACCCGAGGTGAAGCGCTACCTGCTGTCGCTGGAGGGCGTGGAGCTGCCGGCCTGATCGCCGGGGTTCGTCTCGCCGAGGTAGGGCTTGGAGAAGTCGAGCACGTGGTCGTAGCGGAGGGTGTTCGCCTCGACGGCCCGGTCGCGCAGGATGCGTGCCGTGGCGACCGCACCGGCGACCACCGCGAGGGTGACCGCGAGGCGCCGGGAGCGGTGACGATCGTGTCGGGCGGACATGGGTCGCAGACTACGCTCACCAGCTTCCGCCCGGATGGCGAAATCGGCAAACGCGGCAGTCTCAAACACTGCTGCCCGAAAGGGCTTGCGGGTTCAAGTCCCGCTCCGGGCACGCCCGCCCGACCGTCACACCTCGATGTCTACTTTGAAGCGGAACCCACCTGTGAGGTGGGGTTCGCTGCAAAGAACGGGATGGGCCTGCGCGGGTCCGCCGGACCGCGGGTCAGGTGACGGGGTGGGTGCTGACGGCGATGTCGAGTGGGTTGGGGCCGACGGCGGGCAGCGGGGCAGGGCGCGTGTCGACGGTCAGCTGCACCGCTTCGGCGTTGCCGACGCGGACGGACAGCACATCGGTGACCCGGAGGGACTCGATCGCGCCCGGCTGGAGGATGCCCTGGAACACCACGTTGCCGGCGCCCTCGGTGGCCTCGAGCCAGCATCGCCCGACCGCAGCGAAGGTGACGACGGCGCCCGACGGCACCTGCACCCGCACGCCGGTGGCCCCGAAGGTGACCGGGTAGGCGGCCACGGTGGTCGACGGCGGGGGCGTCGGTGTCGCGGGCACCGTGGCGGCGCTCGCCTCCTGGGCCGGACGGGGCCGGCGATGGCCGCCGGTGCCGAGCACCGTCGAGCCCGTCACGACGCCGACCAGGGCGAGCGCGCCCACCACCGCAGCCACGCGCCACGCGGGCCGGAAGCCGGGTCGGGGCGGGTGCCACTGCTGCGGCTCCTGCGATGTGGCGGGGACGGTCTCGGCGTCATGTGCGCCGAAACCGGCCCCGAGAGCAGGTAGGGGGGGCACGACGGCGGGGCGAGCGTCGGGCCGCGGGCCGTCGCGGAGGA
>JADGOP010000477.1 GCA_017882935.1 Actinomycetota bacterium | reverse complement strand
CACGGCCAGGTTCTTGGCGAAGTTCTCACCCTGGAAGCGGGGAGAGCTGCGCCGGAAGTCGTCGGCGTCGAAGTCGTCGATGCTGCGGATCCGGCCGGACAGGAAACCACGCCCAAGCGGGGAGTACGGCACGAAACCGATCCCGAGCTCGCGGACGGTGGCCAGCACGCCGTCGTCCTCGACGTCGCGGGTAAACAACGAGTACTCCGTCTGAACGGCGCTCAGCGGGTGGGTGGCGTGCGCGCGGCGGATGGTCTCCGGCGCCGCCTCGCTGATGCCCAGGTACCTCACCTTTCAGGCGGTGACCAACTCACCGAGCGCACCGAAGGTCTCCTCGATGGGCGTTTCGGGGTCGACGCGGTGCTGGTAGTAGAGGTCGATGACGTCCACATCCAGGCGCCGCAGAGATGCCTCGACCGAGGCTCGGACGTACTCCGGGCTACCGTTGACCCGACCAGTGCGCTTACCGCTCTCCTCGACCTCGTTACCGAACTTGGTGGCCAGCACCACCTCGTCACGGCGGCCAGCGATGGCCTTGCCGACCAGGACCTCGTTGGTGAACGGGCCGTATATGTCGGCGGTGTCGAGCAGGGTTACGCCGAGGTCGAGGGCGCGACGGATGGTGGCAGTGGATTCGGCGTCGTCGAAGGCACCGTAGAACGCGCTCATTCCCATGCAGCCCAGTCCTTCGACTGAGACGGTCAGGCCTTGGCTCCCCAGGTTCTGCTGATGCATGGTCGGTGCCTCTCCATCGTCTGCTCGTGCGTCCACGTGGTCGCACCGAACAAGCCAACCACGTCGGCGCCGACCCACGCAGCCCGGCCCGCGACACCGCACGCTAGTGACGAGCAGGCGCCCGGGGGCCCCTGCGGTCGGGGAGTCGGTGGCCGCGGTCGAGGCGAACGCGGTGGCCTCGACCGACAGCACGCCACCACCGGCACCGGTGACGGCCAGGCCCGACACGACGCCCGGGCGGCCGGCGTGGACCGACGCCTCGGGACGGAAGCGGGCGCGGCCGAGGTAGGTGGCGACGTCGTCGCCGTCGACGACGATGGGCGTGGCGTCACCCTGGGCGACGCGCCGGCTCACCTTGCGGGCCAGCTTCCCGAGCGACCGCTCGAGGCCGCGGACGCCCGCCTCGCGGGTGTAGTCCTCGACGACGCGGTGCAGGGCGTCGTCGGTGACGCTGACCTCGTCGTCGTGCAGCCCCACCAGGGCCACCTGCCGGGGCAGCAGATGGTCGCGGGCGATGGCGACCTTCTCGTCGTCGATGTAGCCGTCGAGCTGGACCAGCTCCATGCGGTCGAGGAGCGGGGCCGGGATGGTGTCGATGACGTTGGCCGTGGCGATGAACAGCACGTCGGACAAGTCGACGTCGAGCTCGAGGTAGTGGTCGCGGAACGAGTGGTTCTGCGCCGGGTCGAGCACCTCGAGCAGGGCCGCCGACGGGTCGCCGCGCCAGTCGGCGCCGACCTTGTCGACCTCATCGAGCAGGAAGACGGGGTTCATGGTGCCGGCGTCGGCGAGGGCCCGGACGATGCGTCCCGGCCGGGCGCCGACGTAGGTGCGCCGGTGGCCACGGATCTCGGCCTCGTCGTGCACGCCGCCGAGGGCGACGCGGACGAACTTGCGGCCGAGCGCGCGGGCCACGGACTCGCCGAGGCTGGTCTTGCCGACCCCGGGAGGTCCGACGAGGGTGAGGATGGTGGCGCGGCGGCGACCGCCGGGCAGGTCGACGTTGCGGTCGATGCGCAGCTTGCGCACGGCCAGCTCCTCGACGATGCGGTCCTTGACGTCGTCGAGGCCGTGGTGGTCGGCGTCGAGCACGGTGCGCGCGTCGTCGACGTCGAGGTGGTCGTCGGTGCGCTCGCCCCACGGGACCTCGAACACGGTGTCGAGCCAGGTGCGGATCCAGCCGTGCTCCGCTGCCTCGTCGGGCGTGCGGTCGAGGCGCTTGATCTCGCGCTCGATGGCCTCACGGACCGACTCGGGCAGGGTGTCGCCCAGCGCCTCGAGCCGTTCGCGGAAGTCCTCGACGGGGTCGGCCTCGTCGTCGTCGCCCAGCTCCTTGCGGATGGCGGCCAGCTGCTGGCGCAGCAGGAACTCGCGCTGGCGCTGCTCCATGCCGTCGCTCACCTCGGTGCGGATGCGCTCGGTGAGCTCCAGCTCGCCCAGCGCCTCCTTGGCCCACCCCAGCACCAGCTGCACGCGGGGGCCGACCTCGATGGTCTCGAGGAGCTGGACCTTGCGCTCGATCGACAGGTCGGGCCACCAGCCCGCGGCGTCGGCGAGGGCGGACGGGTCGTCGAGCCCGCTCAGCATCTCGCTGAGGCGGCGCCCGCCGAGGTGCTCGAACAGGGCCCGGAAGGTGGCGCGCAGCTCGGTGGCCGCGGCGCGGACCGTGGCGTCGGGCTCCGGCTCGGTGACGGGCTCGGCCTGCAACCACAGGGCGTCGGTGGCGCCGACCACACCGGCGCGCACGGTGGCGCGGTGGACGGCCCGGACCA
>JADGOP010000476.1 GCA_017882935.1 Actinomycetota bacterium | reverse complement strand
CAGGCCGCTGCGGTAGTGGGCGACCGCCTCCCCGAACGCCGCGTGCACCGCCGCTCGACGCCCGGCCCGCTCGTACCACTCGGCGGCTCGCAGGTTCTCGCCGGCAGCGGCGAGGTGGTGGGCGAGCAGCTCCGGGGTGGCATCGAGGCGGCCGGCGAACCGGTCCTCGAGGACGCGCACGACCCGCGCGTGCAGCTTCCGCCGCTGGCGCCGCAGCAGCGACGCGTAGGCGGCGTCCTGGATGAGCGCGTGCCGGAAGGTGCAGTCGACTTCGCCGTTCTCGTCACGCGTGATCAGCACGCCCGCCTGTTCGAGCAGGGCCACCGAGGGGATCAGGGCCGCGCCGTTGAAGTGGTCGACGGCGTCGAGCAGCGCGAGCGGGAACTCGCGGCCGAGCACCGACGCCGCCTGCGCGACCGCGCGCACCGGGCCCAGTCGGTCGAGGCGCGCGGTGAGCAGGCCCTGAAGGGTGGGCGGCACCTCGGTGTCGCCGTTGGTCGGCGCGCCTTCCCGGGCCGACGAGACCAGCTCCTCGATGAACAGCGGCACCCCGTCGCCACGCCGGGCCAGCGCGGCGACCCGGTCGGCCGAGAGCTCGGTGTCGCCCGCCAGGCGGCGCACCAGCTCCTCGCCCTCCGACGCGGCGAGCGGGAGCAGCTCGATGGTGGTGTTGGGCTGGGGCAGCTCGACCTCGATGTCGGTGCGGTGGGTCAGCACGCAGAGCAGACGGTGGTGACGCCCCTCCTCGGCGACGAGGCGGAGCAGCTCGAGCGACGTGGGGTCGCACCAGTGCACGTCCTCGGCGACGATGACCACGGGCCGGTCGGCGGCCAGCGCGAGCGGCCACTCGGCCAGCGCCTCGAGGACGCGGGCGCGGCGCAGCTCGGGCCCGTCGGTGGTGGGACCCTCGTCGTCGGGGATGCCGACCAGCTCGCCCACGTAGCCGAGGTAGCCGGCCGCCCGCACGCCCAGCGGCGCGAGCAGGCTCGCCAGGTGCTCCCGGCGGTCGGCCGGGGTGGCATGGCCCATTCCGAGCGTGCGCTCGAGCATCTCGACGATGGGCTGCAGGGGGCTGCCCGTAGCCAGCTCGGAGCACTGGAACTCGAGCCACACGTGCGGGCTGTCGGCCACCTCCCGGTACAGCGCCTGCAGCAGTCGTGACTTGCCGACGCCGGGCTCGCCGGACACGACGACGGTCTGCCCCTCGCCCGTGCGCACCTTCTCGAAGCGCTCGCACAGCGTGGCGAGCTCGTCGCGGCGTCCGACCAGCGGGGTGCCGGGCTCGGTGGGCGTGTGCGCAGTGAGCACGTCGACGCCGAGCACCTCGAAGGCGTGGATCTGCTGGCTCACGCCCTTCAACGGAGGCACGCCCCGGTCGGCCAGCCGGAACCGCTCGTCGATCAGGCGGCCCGTGGCGTCGCTGATCACGACGGACCCGGGCGCGGCGATGGCCTCGAGGCGCGACGCGATGTTCGGGGTGCTGCCGAACACCGAGGTGTCGGACCGGTCGGAGCTGCCCATCTCGCCCACGAGGGCCGCACCGGTGTGGATGCCCACCCGCGCCGACAGGCCCACGGCAGGAGCGTGCGACATCTCGGCGTTGAGCCGCTCGAGCCCCGCCACCACGGCGAGACCGGCGCGCACGGCCCGCTCGGCATCGTCCTCGTGTGCCGTGGGGTAGCCGAAGTACGCCAGCAGCCCGTCGCCGAGGTACTGCGCGACGTGGCCGCCGAGGCTCGTCACCACCGACCGGCCCATCTCCTGGTAGGCGAGGACCAGCTCGCCCGTGTCCTCGGGATCGAGCGCCTCGGCCAGCTCGGTGGAGCCGACCAGGTCGCAGAACATCACCGTGAGGTGGCGTCGCTCGCCGCCGTCGGTGGGCAGGTCGCCCACCGAGATCCCCCCGCCGGCGACCGGTGGCGCGGCGCGGGAGGCCTCCGACAACTAGGAGCCGCACAGGGCGCAGAAGCGGGCCTGCGGCCCGGCCACCTCGCCGCACGTGGGGCACGCGAGGGGGAGGTCGGTGCCACAGGCGCGGCAACGCGCCTCGCCCGGCTGATTTTCGTTCCCGCAATGACCGCAACGCATCTGCTTCCCCCCGTGGAGTGGGTTCGGCGAGAGTACGAGCAGTATATGGCGGTGACGTACCGTAGGGATTGCCGATTCCTCACGAGGGTCACCGGCACCACCCCGCGGTGGTCTGCGGGCTACCCCGCGATGACCTCGACCGCGTCGAGGTCGAGGGCGTGGCGGGCGTGCCGGGCCGCCATCGTGAGGAACATCTGGTCGCCGCGATCGGTGCGCTCCACGAGCATGCTGGCGGCGATGGCCATCACCAGCCCGGCCCAGGTCCCCCGGCGGTAGTCGTGCCAGCAGCGGTCGGCGTCGTAGTCGGTGACGCCGGCGGCGAGCAGGCCGGCGTGGTAGCGCTGCACCAGGCCGGCCTCGACCTCGCTTCGCTCGGGGTGCTGCAGGCCCGCACCGATGAAGTAGGCGACGTCCTGGAGCGCGGG
>JADGOP010000475.1 GCA_017882935.1 Actinomycetota bacterium | reverse complement strand
GCGCGGCCTACGACCCCCTGCCGCCGCTGCCCGGCGTGGCGCCGCCGGCCCCCGGTCCGGCCGACCCAGGTGCGGCATCCGCCCCGGCCGCCTACAACCCGCTGCCCCCCATCCCGGGCCTGCCGCCGCCCCCGCCGCTGTTCGAGGCCTTCGGTGCCATCGGGTCGGCCGACGGCCCCGACGCCGGGACGGGCGCCGGCACCGCGCCGGCACCCCCGCCGCCTGAGCCGTTCTCGCCCGTCACGGCCGTCTCCGCCACCGACTGGGACGCGCCCTCGTCGCCCCCTCCGGTGTCGACATGGGCACCACCCGGCGCGCCCGGTTCGCCCGAGATCAGCGGTGCCCTCCCGCCCGGTCCGCTCCCCGAGCCTCCGGTCGGGGCCACGAGCCTGCCCGAGGTGTGGTCCGGCGACGAGGCGGCCGCCATGCCGTCGCCCGCACCGGCGCCTCCGGTCGCCTCCGTCGACGCGCCCGCACCGCCGGCGCCGTTCGACGACGCCCCGCCGCCCCCGCCGCCTCCGCCGCCACCTCCGACGCCCGACACCGCCTCGTCGTGGGACGTCGACTGGGTCAGCCCCGAATCGCAGTCCGAGGCCAGCGCGGCCGCCGCGGCCTCTGCGGGCTACGTGTGGGACAACCCCGCCTTCACCGAGGCGTCGGCCTCGCTCGACGACCCGCCGATGGTCGACGCCGCCGCAGCAACCGGCTACGCCGCGCCGTCGTGGCACGACGACACCGGCGCCGACCTCGGTGGCTACGACGAGCCCCCCTCCGGCCCCCCGGCCGAGGAGGCGCCGCCGCCTCCACCCGGGTCCGGCGGCGGGTCGCTCTTCGGTGGCGTCCTGCGCCGTGGCCGGGGCGGCGACCAGGCCACCAACGGCACGGCCGCGGCCGAGGGGAGCACCGCCACCGACGACGGCTACGCGCCCGGCCCGGCCGGTGGGTCGTTCGCCGAGCCGGGGTCGGGCGTCCACACCGGGCAGTGGGCCGGGGCCTGGGAGGCCTCGCCATGGGCCCCCAGCGAGTACGAGGCACCGGCGGGCGGCGGCGGACCGGCTCCGACCCCGCAGGCCGCCCTGCCCCCGCCTCCGCCCGAGCCGAAGCTGTCGCGCGAGGTCCGCCTGCTGGCCATGGGCATCGTCCTGGTCCTGCTCGTCACCACCATCCTCTTCATCCGGCGCGACCAGGGGACCTCGACGCCCCGCGCCTGGGCACCGGGGGTGGGGCCGGTGGCGGCGGTCGTGGCGACGAGCCGGGGCCTGCCGTTCAAGAACCCGGTAGCCGTGCATGCGGTCTCCGCCTCGGCCTACGCCGAAGAGCTGGCCCGCAACGGCGTCGCCTCCACCAGCGCGCAGCAGCAGGAGATCACGAACACCCTGGCCCAGCTGCGCGCCCTCGGGCTCGTCAACGGCGACGTCGATGCCGCCAAGGTCGTGGCCGCGCTCGGAGCCGCGGCTCCGCCGGCCTTCTACAGCGCCCGCGACGGCTCCATCTACGTCAACGACGCGGCGCCGCCCGTGAGCACCCGCGTGGCCCTCGCCAGCGCGCTCACCGACCTCCTCCAGGCCCAGTGGTTCGGCTACCCGGGCAGCGACCCGGCCATGCTCGGCGCGAACCCGCGGGGCACCGTCGCGGCGGGTGCCGCCCGGTCGATCCAGCACGACTACGTGGCGCAGCTCTCCGCCGCCGACGCCGCCACGTACCACCGCGAGCAGGCCGCCGGGTCCGGGTCGGGTGCCGCGACGCTGCCGGGAGCGGTGGCGGCGCTGCACGCCGCGCCGGTGCAGTTCGGCACGCGCTTCGTCCGCGTGGCACGGCTGATGGGGAAGATGGCCGGGGTCAACCGGGCGCTCCAGGTCCCGCCCGCGTCCGACCAGCAGGTGTTCGACCCCTTCCGCTACGTCGACGCCACCCAGCCACTGGTGGTCGACGCACCTCCGGTGCCGCGCGGCGCCAAGCAGCTGGCCACGGGCGAGCTCGGCACCACGCTCTGGTACCTGATGCTGGCGAACCGCATGGGACCCATCGACGCGCTCGACGCCGTCGACGGCTGGGCCGGCGACCAGTACACGAGCTACCGGTTGCCGAACGGGACGGTGTGCACCGACATCAACTTCCGCGGAGCGAACGACAGCGCCACGGCGAGCATGCTCGTCGCGCTCGGCAAGTGGCAGCGGAACCTGCCCCACGGCCAGACCTCGGTCACCGAGGACGGCCTGCAGCTGGCCGTGCACGCCTGCGACCCGGGGCGCACCTCCACCACCGGGACCGTCGACCACTCGGTGCCGCTCCTGGCGCTCCCGCTCACCCGCACCGACATCGCCGCCAACCTCTACGACAAGGGCAAGCACACCCCGAACGGCCCCAATGGGCCCGTGTACACCCCCGACGAAGCCCGCTGCGTGGGCAACGCCGTGGTGCACGAGCTCAGCCTCACCGAGCTCGAGGGCTACCCGGCCACGGCGGCCTCCACCGCCCGGCTCGTGGCGCTCGCGGTGCCCGGCTGCCGGGAC
>JADGOP010000080.1 GCA_017882935.1 Actinomycetota bacterium | reverse complement strand
ACGTGACGGCGCCGGGGTGCAGGACGAGCTGCCTGGGGGGCGCTGCGCCGCCGTCGGCGACCTCCCAGGAGACCGTGAAGGTGGCGGCCGCAGCCGGGGTGCGGGTGTCGGCCGCGACGTGCGCCACCGTCAGCGTCACCCCGTCCGGGCCGAACGCCGCGCTCGCCGCCGACGTCGACGACGAGGCCGTCGGGGTGCCGTGCGCGGTCGTCCGGGACGGCAGCGGGAACGTGACCGCGAGCCCGTCGAGGTCGAGCACGTCCCAGGCGGTGGGCGCGAGGGTCGGGTAGCCGGCCGCGACCACGCCGGGCTTCACGCGTGCCTCGAGGATCGACGAGGCGACGGCGGCCAGATCGAGGTGGAGCGACGCCGTGGTGGTGACGAGGCCGTGCGGGTTGATCTGGCTCGTCGCCGTGACGTCGGCCGGTGTCGAGATCGGGAGTGAGGTGCCGGTGATCTGGGGGAGCATCGGACCGCTGATCAGGTTGCTGCCGGTCTGCGTCTGCGGGCCAGATGTCGCACACGTGCTGCTGAGCGACGTGGCCGCCGTCGGCACGGAGCCGGCCACCCGGGCCGAGGGCACGACGAGCGCGGCCAGTGCGAACGCGCCGAGGACCACGAGCGCCCGGTGCGACCCCGCTCTGCCCTGGCCCATCCCCACCCCCGTGGATCGTCCGAAGCGGAACGCTACCCGGCGCCGCGTGACGCCCCAGCGGAAGCGACGACGAAGGCCGCGTTGCGCCCGCTCTCGCCGATCTCGACGCCGGCCGGGTCGGTGGCGCGCACCACGGTCCAACCGCTGGCCCGGAAGAAGGGCCGCAGCTCGGCGCGGGGGAGCGAGGAGGCGAGGGGCTCACCCATCCGCGACACCGCGGCGTCGAGGAGGGTGCGCGTGGTGGCCTCATCGTCGGGTCGCGGCTCGAGCGACACCGTGATGGCGAAGCTGCTCCCCACCGCCGCCCCGCTGCGCAGCGACGCCAGCAGGCCCGCCACCACGCCGTTGGTGAGGTAGCCGGCGACGCCCTCGCACAGGTAGAGGCTCGGCTGCGAAGGGTCGTGACCGGCGCGGCGCAGCGCGGCAGCGGGATCGTCGGCGGTGAAGTCGGCGGCGGCGAACCCCACGTGCGTGGCGTCGATGCCGAGGTCGGCGAGCCGCGCGCGCTTGTCGGCCTGCGTGTCGGGGTGGTCGAGCTCGAACCAGCGCACCTCGGGCTTGGCGTAGCGCAGGCTGCGGCCGTCGTACCCGGCCCCGACCACCACCAGCTGCACGGTGCCCCCGTCGATGGCGTCGACCACGGTGCGGTCGAAGAACGCCGTCCGGGCCCGCAGGTAGCGCGCCATGGGGGTGGCCGGTGGCTGGATGTCGCCGGCGACGTCGGCCTGGAGCCGCTGGTCGGCGTCCGGGTCGCCGTAGGGCCGCGCCACGCGGGGGAACGACTGCCGGTAGGCGGCCACGTGCCGCGCGGTCATGGATGCCTCGCCCTGCCTCATCGGGAGCTCCTGGAGCCGGGGTTCACCGTGCCATCCTCGCCCAACATCGACGCAGGATCAGGTTGGCGTTCGGTCGTCCGCGTCCTAGGGTGCCATTTCGAGACACAGAGATCTCAAAACTCCCTGGTTGCGAAGACGGAGGACGGCCCATGCGGGCATGGCAGAAGGACCCGGACCTGGTGCACCGGCGCCGGTGGATCACCCTGGCGGTGCTCTGCGTGAGCCTGCTTGTCATCGTGCTCGACAACAGCATCCTCAACGTGGCGCTGCCCACGCTGTCCAAGCCGCTGGCCAACGGCGGCATCGGGGCCAGCGAGAGCAACCTCCAGTGGATCGTCGACTCCTACACCATCGTGTTCGCCGGGCTGCTGCTCACGGCCGGCAGCCTCGGTGACCGGTTCGGCCGCTACGGCGCGCTGGCGCTGGGCCTCGCGATCTTCGGCACCGGCTCGGCGCTGGCGGCCACCTCCACCGACCCGAGCTCGCTCATCAGCTGGCGCAGCCTCATGGGCGTCGGCGGCGCGCTGATCATGCCGGCCACGCTGTCCATCATCACCAACGTGTTCACCGACCCGCGGGAACGGGGTCGGGCCATCGGGGTGTGGGCCGGCGTGTCGGGCATCGGGGTCGGGCTGGGCCCGGTCACCGGCGGCTTCCTGCTGCAGCACTTCTGGTGGGGGTCGGTGCTGCTCGTCAACGTGCCGATCGTGATCTTCGGCCTCATCGCGGGCTTCTTCTTCGTGCCCAACTCCAAGGACCCGTCGGCGCCCAAGCTCGACCCGGTCGGCGCGGTGCTGTCGATCGTCGGCCTGTCGACCCTGCTGTGGGGCGTCATCGAGGGCCCGAGCCGCGGCTGGGGCTCCACCGACGTCCTCGGGGCGTTCGGCATCGGTGTCATCGTGCTGGTCGCGTTCATGCTGTGGGAGCTCAACTACTCGAGCCCCATGCTCGACATCCACTTCTTCGACAACCCGCGGTTCAGCGCCGCGAGCGGCTCCATCACGCTCACGTTCATGGCCCTGTTCGGCTCCATCTTCCTGCTCACGCAGTACCTGCAGATCGTGCTCGGGTTCAGCCCGCTCAAGGCCGGCGCCGTCCTGCTGCCCATGTCGGCCGTGATGATGGTGTGCGCCCCGCTCTCGGCCCGGGTGGTCGAGCGCGTCGGCACCAAGATGGTGGTCGGCAGCGGCCTGTCGATCGTGGCCATCGGGCTGCTCCTGCAGACCCGGTTCACCGCCGACAGCAGCGTCACCACGGTGATCCTCGTCACCATGGTCCTCGGCCTCGGGATGGCGAACATCATGGCCCCGGCCACGGAGTCGATCATGGGCTCGCTGCCGCGGGCCAAGGCCGGCGTGGGCTCGGCCGTGAACGACACCACCCGTCAGGTGGGCGGCGCTGTCGGCGTGGCGCTGCTCGGCAGCCTCATGGCCACGAAGTACCTCTCCGAGGTGAAATCCGGCCTGAACCTGGCCGCCCTCCCGCCGGCCGCGCGGGGCTCGGTCACGAGCAACCTCACGCACGCCATCGCGACCAGCAAGACGCTGCCGGCAACCATCGGCGCACGGGTCGAGGCCGTGGCCAAGAACGCCTTCATGTCGGGCATGCACCTCGCGGTGCTCGTCGCTGCGTGCATCATGATCGTGGCCGCCGTGGGCGTGTTCCTCTGGCTCCCGGCACGGGCTCCCCAGGTCGACGAGCCGGTGGTGGTGGTCGACGACGCCGGTCTGGGTGGCCAGCCCGCCGCCGGCTCGGCCGAGACGGTGTCGGCACGCCCATGAGCGTCGACGCCGGCGGCCGGCGCGTCGGCCGTCCCCGCCTCGAAGCGGCCGACCAGGCCATCGCCGACGCCACCATCGAGTGCCTCGTCGCCGAGGGCTACACCGGCATGAGCGTCGACCGGGTGGCCGAGCGCGCCGGGGTCGGGCGCGCCACCATCTACCGCCGCTGGTCCTCGAAGGCCGAGCTCGTCATCGACGCCGTGGGCAGCCGCACCTTCGATGCGCTCACCCCGGTCGACACGGGCAACCTCCGCGACGACCTCGAGCAGACGCTGGCGCAGATCCAGTCGATGATGCAGCGCGAGTACGAGCTCATCCAGACGCTGAACCTCGTCAAGGCCCGTCACCCCGAGGTGGGCGAGGCCTTCCGCTGCCAGCTCGACGGGCGCCTGGGGGCCATGACCGCGCTCTTCCAGCGCGGCGTCGACCGGGGCGAGCTGCCTGCCGACGCCGACGTCGACCTCCTCGCACGTGCCGGCCCCGCGCTGCTGTGGCACCGCTTCACCGTGTCGGGCGAGGTCCCGCCCGACGACTACGCGGTGCGCATCGTCGCGCTGCTCCTCGGCCCTTCCCTGACACCCACCTCGTCCTGACTTCCAGGGACGGATAGGTGCGCAGGGCGCGCCTATCCGTCCCCAGAAGGCGCAGGGTGGGTGGAAGGGTCAGGGCTTGTCGTCGCGTCGGGCCAGCAGCCGGTAGGTGTTCGACAGCCCCGGCACGCTCCGGAACACGGGCGCCATGAGGCGGTCGAGCACCAGCGCCACGGCGATGAGGGGCGCGAACGAGGCGAACGTGACCACCCGCCCGGCACGCTGCGCGACCGTGAGCCGCGGCACCCACGGCATCGGCGGTCGGGGAGCGACCCGGTTGGCCAGCAGCCACAGCCCGAAGGCCAGCTCGGTGGGCTGGTGCGCGGTGCCGATGTCGGTGGCGACCACCTTGAAGCCGCGCGTCGCGAGCTGGTCGGTGAGGTTGCCGAGCGACAGGAAGTGCTGGTGCTGCGGCTGGAACCAGGGGCCCCACAGCCAGCCGAGACGGCGGCCGAGCGCACTGTCGGGGTTGGGCACCTCGATGAGCAGGTGACCGCCGGGCTCGAGCACCTCGCGGGCCGCGTCGAGCTCGGCCAGCGGGTCACGGGTGTGCTCGAGGTAGTGGTGCATGCTGACCACGTCGTAGGCGCCGGCCAGCTTGGGGGCGAAGTCGGGGAAGAGGCCCTTGTAGCCGGTGCTGACCCAGCGGCGCGCCTCGGCCTCGTCGACGCTGTCGCTCATGTCGAGCAGGTCGAAGGTGGTGTCGGGCCACTCGTCGGCCGCGATGAGCGAGAAGTGGCCGTGACCGCCGCCCACGTCGAGCCAGCGGCGCGGGACGGTGTGCCCCCGGACCATGCGGGCGCGGCCCCGGTACGACGTGTCGGTGGAGGCGAACAGCAGCTCCGCGCTGCGGGTGCCGAGGCCGTCGTAGAAGTCGCGGTAGTAGAAGTCGAGGCCCTCGAGCGACAGGCGGGGGTTCTGGAACACGTGGCGGCAGGCGCGGCACTCGTCGAGGCGGAAGGATCCGGGCTTGCCCTGCAGGAGGTCGCCGACGCGGACCAGCTCGTAGAGGTCGGTGGCGCCGCACAGCGGGCAGTCGGCGCGGGCGGGCTCGAAGAACGGCTCCAGGCCTCCTGCGAGCAGCGCCTCGTACTCGGGGCGCTTGGCATCGACCTCGCGGGCGGTGGTCTCGACGGATGTCCAGTTGAAACCCGCCAGGGCCCGCCAGGTGCGCCGCGACTGCCGCCCGAGGCGACCGGGTGCGCGCGCCGGACGGAGGTCGCGGGGGTGCAGCGCCGAGCCGCTGAAGGCGAGCCAGGGCTGAAGGGCGTGCAGACCGAAGGCAGCGAGGCCGGCACGACTCCGCTTGCGGAGCCCCCGCGTGAGCAGCGCCTGGTGGGCCAAGGGGAAGGTGGACAGCAGCGGTAGGGCGCGCCCGTACAGCGCGTCGAAGAACTCGTTGCCCGCGGTGGGGTCGTCGGGCAGCGCGGCGAGGCCCGGCGCCACGATCAGGTCGGTGGTTGCCGCAGCGTGGACCTTGAGCGCCTCGGTGGCGCGGAGCATGGCCACGGGGGACAGCTCCTCGCCGACCGCCACGTCGACCCGCTCCAGCACCGACTGCCTCGTGACGATGGCGTGGTAGGCGCCGCTGCCCAGCGCGAGCCGTGCCGACCGGTACGTGGCGGGGTCGACCCGACGCACCAGGTCGAGCGCCTGCTCGACAGGCAGGTCACCCGGTACGAGGTCGAGCACGTCGAGGCCCTCGGCGAGCAGGTGCGCCTCGGCCGCACCGCGGGTGGCGTCGTCGACGCGCACCCCGGCGGCCGTGAGCCAGACGAGCTCGTCGGCACCGTCGGGCGGCTCGCCGGTGCTGGTGTCGGTTCCGGGCGGAAGCGTGCGCAGCGCGACCAGGCGCTGGCGGAGGCGCAGGCCGTTGAGCACGATCCCGGCAGCGAGGAGCGCCGACAGGTGGTCGGCGCGACGTGCGCCGGGTGGCTGCGGCCTCAAGGTCGGCATGCGAGGTCCTCCAGGACGTCGGCCGCGGTGGAGGGCCCACCGGCGGCGCGGAACGAGCGTTGGATCACCGCGGCGGCGTCGCGGTAGCGGTCGTCGGTGAGCACCTCGGAGACCGCGGCCCCGAGGTCGGCGGCGCGCGCCCGGCCGAAGCGGACGCGGATGCCGGCACCCGCGCGGACCACCTGGTCGGCGATGATCGGCTGGTCGTCACGGATGGGTGCCACCACCAGAGGCAGTCCGTTGGTCAGCGTCTCGCACACGGTGTTGTGGCCGGCGTGCGACACCACGGCGTCCATGCGGGGGAGCAGGACCAGTTGCGGCACGTGGGCGCGCACCAGCACGTTGGGGGGCGGGTCGGGCGCCAGCTCGGGCGGTGCCACCACCACCGCCTGCAGCTTCTCGTCGGCAAACGCCTCGAGCGCGGCGGCGAAGAACCGCTCGCCCGCCTCCGCGTTGAGGGTGCCGAGCGACACCAGCACGTGGGGCAGGTCGTCGGAGAGCCAGGCCCACGGGAAGGCGTCGTCGGGGGGCCGGGCGCCGATGGACGGCCCCACGAAGTGGACGTTGGCCGGGCGGGTCCGGTCGGTGCCGTACAGCGCCTCGGTCGTGAACGCCAGGACCCCGTGGTCCGAGAAGCGGAGGTCGCCGCGTGCCGCCTCGCCCGGGTCGATGCCGGCCTCCACCTGGAGCGTCTGCAGCTCGCCCCGCAGCCAGCTGTCGACCTGGGGGAGCGCGGCGAGGGGATCGGTGAGCTCCGCCGAGGTGGTGGCCGAGGTGAGCCACGGCAGGCCGCGTCGCCGGGCCACGACCGCCCCCGCGAGCGCCTGCTGGTCGACCAGCAGCACGTCGGGCGCGAACTCCTCGACGGCCCGGTCGGTGCCGTCGACCATGCCGCGCGCGAGGGGCAGGAGGACGTCGGACCAGAGGAACTTGAGCGCGGCCGGCCCGCGCAGGCCCAGGGAGCGCTCGCGGACCGCCTCGATGGGGTCGGCGATGTCGAGGTCGTTGGTGGGCAGGAACGTCGCACCGGGTGCGAGGAGCGAGGGCAGCAGGCCGGGTGGCCCGGCCCAGGCCACCTCGTGCCCCCGCTCGCGCAGCGCTGCGCCCACGGCCAGGGTGGGGTTCACGTGGCCGGTGAGCGGCGGGACGACGACGAGGAAGCGGGCCATGTTTGGGGGTGGAGGGCTCAGCTGAGCGAGGTCACGATGAAGTCGACCAGCTCGCCGACGGTGAGGGCGATGATCTCGTCGAGGTCCATCTCGGCCATCCAGGCCACGAAGTCGACCTGCGACCCGTAGCGCTCCAGCAACCGCTCGGACAGCGCGACGAACTCGATGCTCTCGAGCTCGAGGTCCTCGTTGAACGAGGTGTCGAGCTCGATCTCGGTGTCGAGCAGGAAGTCGTCGCCGATGACGTCGACCAGCAGCGACCGGACCTCGGCGAGGACCTCGTCGGAGGTGGGGGGCGCGGCGGCGGGCGCGGCGGCCTGCTCAGTGCTCGGTGGTCCAGGCAAGGACGTACTCCTTCGCGAGATCTCGGGGTTGGGGGATGCGGAGGACCTCGGTGGCGACCCACCGGTCCCCGACGAGGAGGTCGGTGCCCTCGACGGCCGTGACCTCCCAGCTCTTCGGCGAGCCCTGGAGGCCGGTTCCGGCCGCCTTCGCGGCGGCTTCCTTGGCGCACCAGAGTCGGGTGGTCCAGGTGTCGGGGCCGTCGCCGTCGGGCGCGGCCAGGGCCTGCTCGGCGGTGGTGAGGATGGTGGCGACGAAGGTGTCGGAGCGGAGCTCGACGAGCTCGACATCGACCCCGATCGGGCCGGTGGGGTGGAGCGCGGCCACGCCGACCCCGTCGGTGTGGGCCAGCGAGATGGTGAGCCCGTCGGGGACCGGTCCGGTGACCGTGGGGCGGCCGTCGGGATCGTTGTCCAGGATGAGCTCGCCCGGGTACAGCTCGCCGGCGCCCTCGTCCCACAGGTGGGTGCGCACCAGGTCCTTGGCCGCGATGCGCCCCAGGAGCCACTGCCGCTGGGCCCGGGGGTTGTAGCGCTCGTAGTCGTCGCGCTCGACGCGCCGGAGGTAGCGGCGCATGACGATGTCGCGGGTGGCCGAGTCGGTCCAGCGCTCGGTGGCGACGGCGACGCGGGGCGCTCCGGGGCGGACGTCGGCGAGCACGTTGCGCTCCGGTCGGCGCAGCATGCGGAAGATCACCTCGTCGGTGTCGAAGCGGCGGTCCTCCCAGCCGTCGATGCGGCACCACACCGCACCGTCGACCGTGAGCTCGAGGTCGGCGCGGACCGACCGGGGCCCGATCTCCGTGACGGCCACGGTGCAGAACACGCGGGTGCCCGGCTCGGGGTGCGGCCCGAAGTAGCTGATGCGGTCGATGGAGGTGGGAAGCACCAGCCGGTCGCGCTCGACGACCGCGGCCACCCAGTAGCCGAGGAGCTGCCCGGCGTTGTCGAGGAGCGCCCCGGGCGCAGCGGGCGACCGCAGCCAGCCGCAGATGCCGTCGTCGCCGAAGTCGGTGACCTCGGTGATGCCCTGGTACTCGGGTCCATGGAAGAGCCAGTGGTCGGTGTAGAGCCGCGCGGCCGGAGCAGGGGACGGGCGGGGGTCGGTGAGGTGGACCGGGCGCGGCGACGGGGCGGCGGGGTACTGCGCGGCGAGGTTCACCGTGGCGCGGGTGTGGCCCTCGATGCTGGCCCGCAC
>JADGOP010000001.1 GCA_017882935.1 Actinomycetota bacterium | reverse complement strand
CGGCTGGACCAGGGCCGGTAGGGTCCGGGGCGGCTCGGCGGGGTGTCGCTCGGCGCCACACCCTCGGGTCGTCACCAACCACCTCGGAGGAACGGCGATGCAGCTCGGGATGATCGGCCTCGGTCGCATGGGAGCGAACATGGTGCGGCGGCTGCAGCGGGCCGGGCACCAGTGCGTGGTGTACGACCCCTCGCCCGACGCCGTGAAGGCGCTCACCGACGAGGGCGCCACCGGCACCACCGACCTCGACGGCTTCGTCGCGGCGCTCGACGCTCCCCGCAACGTGTGGCTGATGGTGCCCGCAGCGGTGGTCGACTCGGTGCTCGGCCAGGTTGCGCCCAGGCTCTCGTCGGGCGACACCCTGATCGACGGCGGCAACTCGCACTACCCCGACGACATCCGCCGGGGCAACGACCTCGGCGAGCGCGGCATCAACTACCTCGACGTGGGAACCAGCGGCGGCGTCTTCGGCCTCGAGCGGGGCTACTGCATGATGATCGGCGGTCAGCCAGAGGCGGTTGCAGGGCTCCGTCCCGTCTTCGAGGCGCTCGCGCCGGGGATCGGCGACGTCGAGCGCACCGCGGGCCGCGCCGACGGCGCGGGGGCGCCCGGGAGCACGGCCGAGGAGGGCTGGCTGCACTGCGGTCCCCACGGCGCCGGACACTTCGTGAAGATGGTGCACAACGGCATCGAGTACGGCCTCATGGCCGCCTACGCCGAGGGGCTCAACATCCTCGCCGGCGCCAACGTGGGCGCCGCGAAGCACGACGTCGACGCCGAGACCAGCCCGCTCGAGCGCCCCGACCTGTACCAGTACGACTTCGACCTGGCCGAGGTCACCGAGGTGTGGCGGCGCGGCTCGGTCGTGTCGTCCTGGCTGCTCGACCTCACCGCGCACGCGCTGCTCGGCGATCCGGGGCTGGGATCGTTCCAGGGTCGGGTGTCGGACTCGGGCGAGGGCCGCTGGACGCTCACCGCGGCCGTCGACGAGGGCGTCCCCGCTCCCGTCCTGGCCACCGCCCTCTTCAACCGCTTCAGCTCCCGCGGCGACGACGACTACGCCAACCGCATCCTCGCCGCCATGCGCCACGAGTTCGGCGGGCACGTCGAGAAGCCCGCCGCCGGCGAAGGCGGGGGTGCCGCGCGGTGAGCGGACCCCACCCGGACCGCGCCGACGCCTCCGATGCCCTGGTCTTCTTCGGGGCCACCGGCGACCTGGCCTACAAGCAGATCTTCCCGGCGCTCTACGAGATGGTCCGCCGTGACGGCCTCGACGTCCCCGTCATCGGCGTCGCCAAGGCCGGGTGGACGCTCGAGCAGCTGAAGGGCCGCGCCCTCGCGAGCTTGGACGAGCACGGCAAGCACGACCCCGCCGTCGTCGAGAAGCTCACCTCGCTGCTGCGCTACATCGACGGTGACTACGCCGACGAGGCCACCTTCGGCGCGTTGCGCAGGGAGCTCGGGAAGGCAACGCGGCCGCTCCACTACCTCGCCATACCGCCTGCGCTCTTCGGTGCGGTCGTGAGCTCGCTCGGCAGCTCCGGGTGCGCCGACAACGCGCGGGTCGTGCTCGAGAAGCCGTTCGGTCGCGACGCCGCCTCGGCCGCCGAGCTGAACCGCATGCTGCAGGAGGTCTTCCCCGAGTCCTGCATCTTCCGGATCGACCACTACCTCGGCAAGGAGCCGGTGCAGAACCTGCTCTTCTTCCGCTTCGGCAACTCCTTCCTCGAGCCCATCTGGAACCGCTTCCACGTGCGCAGCGTGCAGATCACCATGGCCGAGGACTTCGGCGTCGCCGACCGCGGCGCGTTCTACGACCACGTGGGTGCCGTGCGCGACGTGGTACAGAACCACATGCTCCAGGTGGTCGCCCTGCTCGCCATGGAGGCACCCTCCGACGTCAACCACGAGGCCCAGCGCGACGCCAAGGCCATGCTGCTCAAGGCGGTCCGGCCTCTCGACGCCCGCCACATCGTGCGCGGCCAGTACGCCGGCTACACCAGCGAGCCCGGCGTGAGCCCGCACTCCACGGTCGAGACGTTCGCCGCGGTCCGGCTGCAGGTCGACACGTGGCGCTGGGCGGGCGTGCCGTTCGTGATCCGCGCCGGCAAGCACCTCCCGCTCACCGCCACCGAGGTGGTGGTGCAGTTCAACCAGCCGCCGCAGGTCATCTTCGAGGACAAGGACGTGGGCGGTCGCAACTACGTGCGCTTCCGGCTGAGCCCCAACGAGGTGATCGCGCTCGGCGCCCGAGCCAAGGTCCCCGGCGAGGCCATGGTCGGCGAAGCCGTCGAGCTGCAGGTGCACTCCAAGCACCCCGACGAGATGCCGCCCTACGAGCGGCTCCTCGGCGACGCCATGGAGGGCGACGCGGCCCTCTTCGCCCGGCAGGACGCCGTCGAGGCCGCGTGGCGCATCGTCGACCCGATCCTCGACGATGCCGTCCCCGTGCACCCCTACGAGCAGGGCACCTGGGGCCCGGGCGAGGCCTCCGGGCTGGTGGGCGACATCGGCGGCTGGACCGACCTGATCGACGAGGAGACCACTCCGTGAGCGACCCGACCACTCCCCCGACGCAGACCGCGGCCTGGCACGCCCTCACGCTGCACCACGCCGGGCTCGCCCCCCGCCACCTGCGCGAGCTCTTCGCCCACGACCCCGACCGGGGCACCCGTCTCACGGCCGAGGCCGCCGGGCTCTACCTCGACTACTCGAAGCACCGCGTGACCGACGAGACCCTGGGGCTGCTGCTCGACCTCGCGGTCGAGTCGGGCCTCCGCGAGCGCATCGACGCGATGTTCCGCGGCGACCACATCAACGTGTCCGAGGACCGTGCGGTGCTGCACGTCGCGCTGCGCATGCCGCGTGGCTCGTCGCTCGTGGTCGACGGCGTCGACGTGGTGGCGCAGGTGCACGACGTCCTCGACCGCATGCGCGCCTTCTCCGACAAGGTGCGCCGCGGCGAGTGGCGCGGCCACTCGGGCGAGCCCATCACCAACGTGGTCAACATCGGCATCGGCGGGTCCGACCTCGGTCCGGTGATGGCCTACGAGGCGCTCCGTCACTACAGCCAGCGTGACCTCACGTTCCGGTTCGTGTCCAACATCGACGGCACCGACTTCGCCGAGGCCACGCGCGACCTCGACCCCGCCCGCACGCTGTTCGTCATCTCGTCCAAGACGTTCACCACGCTCGAGACGCTCACCAACGCGTCGAGCGCCCGCGACTGGCTCCTCGGCGCCTTCGGCGGCGACACCAGCGCGGTGGCGAAGCACTTCGTGGCGGTGTCGACCAACGCCGAGAAGGTCGCCGAGTTCGGCATCGACACCGCCAACATGTTCGGCTTCTGGGACTGGGTCGGCGGCCGCTACTCCTACGACTCGGCCATCGGCCTGTCGTTGATGCTCGCCATCGGGGCCGACGGCTTCGACGAGATGCTCACCGGGTTCCACGCCATGGACGAGCACTTCCGCACCGCGCCGTTCGAGGCCAACCTGCCCGTGCTCATGGCCGTGCTCGGGGTCTGGTACGCCAACTTCTTCGACGCCCAGACGCTGGCCGTGCTGCCCTACGACCTCTACCTCAAGCGCTTCCCGGCCTACCTCCAGCAGCTCGACATGGAGAGCAACGGCAAGCACGTCGACCGCGACGGCCGGCCCATCGACCACACCACCGGGCCCATCGTGTGGGGCGAGCCGGGCACCAACGGGCAGCACGCCTTCTACCAGCTGATCCACCAGGGCACGCGGCTGGTCCCGTGCGACTTCATCGGCTTCTCACAGCCGCTCAACGACGTCGGCCGGCATCACGACCTGCTGATGGCGAACCTCTTCGCCCAGACCGAGGCGCTGGCGTTCGGTCGCACCGCCGAGGAGATCCGGGCCGAGGGCGGCGACGAGGCGCAGGTGCCGCACCGGGTCTGCGAGGGCAACCGGCCCACGTCCACGATCCTCGCCGACCGGCTCACCCCGGCCACGCTCGGCGCCCTCGTCGCGCTCTACGAGCACAAGGTGTTCACGCAGGGCACCATCTGGCGCATCGACTCGTTCGACCAGTGGGGCGTGGAGCTGGGCAAGAAGCTGGCACAGAAGATCGTGCCCGAGCTCGAGCCCGACCTCGTGCCCGACCCGGCCGAGCACGACTCGTCGACCAGCGCGCTCATCGCCCGCTACCGGGCCCGTCGCCCGGCGTGAGACCTGCCTCCCGGCGCAGGCCCGCCCACAGCCTCCAGCGGCGGACGGCGAGCAGCACGTAGAGCGCGCCGAGCGCGCCGAGCGCGCCGCCGGCGACGGGGCTCCAGTTCACCGACAGCACCACGCCGCCCACGAACACGATCGTGCCCATCACGATGTCGACGACGAGCGGCGTACGCCAGTTCTTCGCGTAGATGAGGCGCTCACGCCCGGTGCGCTGCGCCTCGGCGCGCGCCGTCGACCGGGCCACGACATCGGCTCCCCGTCCGGCGTGCCCGGCTCGGACGTCGGCTGCGCGCTTGGCTTCCGCACGCTGGGCGGGCGTGGGTGCTCCAGGGGCCTGTCGGGCAGGTCGGGAGTCGCCCGGACGGGAGGGGTCGGCCACGGTTGCAGTGTGGCGCGGTCAGGACTTCAGCAGGAAGTCGGCCTCGACGTCGCCGAGGAACAGCGGCACCTCCTCGGCCAGGCCGGGGTGGGCCTCGAGGTCGGGGGCGGCGCCGATGAGCTCGAAGGCCACGTCGCGGGCCCGGGCGACCCACTCGCGGTCACGCCGCAGCGAGGCCAGCTTGAGGTCGTTGCGGCCCTTCTGCCGCTCTCCCATCAGCGTGCCCTCGCCGCGCAGGTCGAGGTCGACCTCGGCCAGCTCGAAGCCGTCGGTCGAGCGCACGAGCGCCTCGAGCCGGGCCTCGCCGTCGGGCGTGGTGCCGGCTCCCACCAGGAAGCACCAGCTCCGATCGGCGCCGCGCCCGACCCGGCCACGCAGCTGGTGCAGCTGGGCGATGCCGAAGCGGTCGGCGTCGAGGATCACCATCACCGTCGCGTTCGGCACGTCGACCCCCACCTCGATGACCGTGGTGGCGACCAACACGTCGAGACCGCCGTCGCGGAACGCCGCCATCACCTCGTCGCGCTGGGCCATCGCGACCCGGCCGTGGAGCAGCCCCACGCGCAGCCCGGCCAGCTCACCCGACCCGGCCGTCAACCGCTCGTAGGTCTCCTCTGCGGAGCGCACCTCGAGCTTCTCGGACTCCTCGATGAGCGGGCACACCACATAGGCCTGCCGGCCCGCAGCCACCTCGGCGCGCACCTTCTCCCACACCGGCGCCTCGGCCTCGAACAGGGGCGCGGTGCCCGCACCGTCGGCCTCGGGTATCGGCACCCAGCGCGTGGTGACGGGGGTGCGACCCGGGGGCAGCTCGTCGAGCACCGACACGTCGAGGTCGCCGTAGACCGTCATCGCCGCCGTGCGAGGGATGGGCGTGGCGGTCATGACCAGCACGTCGGGGGTGGCACCGGTGCCGCTCTTGTCGCGCAGCGCCGCCCGCTGCTCGACGCCGAAGCGGTGCTGCTCGTCGATCACCACGACGCCGAGCGACGCGAACGCCACGCCCTCCTGGATGAGCGCGTGCGTGCCGATGGCCAGGTCGACGTCGCCCGCCGCCAGCCCGGCCAGGACGCGGCGGCGCTCGGCCGCCGAGATGCGGTTGCTGAGGAGCTCGACCGCGAGCGGCCGTTCGCCGAACAGCGAGGTCTCGTCGACGAGCGTGAACCCGTCGAGCAGCTCCCGGATGCCTGCGAAGTGCTGCTCGGCCAGCACCTCGGTGGGCGCCATGAGGGCGCCCTGGTAGCCGCCCTGCACCCCCGCCAGCAGCGCGCTGACCGCCACGACCGTCTTCCCGGCGCCGACGTCGCCCTGCAGCAACCGGTGCATCGGGTGCGGCGCCGCCAGGTCGGCGTCGATCTCGGCGCTGGTGCGCCGCTGCGCGGCCGTGAGCGGGAAGGGCAGGCGGGCGTGGAACTGCGCCACGAAGTCGGGCTCGCCGCCGATGCGGTGCGCGATGCCCTTGGCCGTGCGCTCGAGCGTCCGCTTGCGCCGCACCAGGGCGAGCTGGACCCGCAGCAGCTCGTCGAACACGAGGCGCTTCCGGGCGGCCTCCTTGTCGGCCATGTCGTCGGGCGCGTGGATGCCCCGGAAGGCGGTGGTGCGGTCGACCAGCCCGAAGCGCCCGAGCACCTCGGCGGGAACGGGGTCGGCGAACTGGCCGGCCCGCTCGAGCACCTCCTCCATCCACGTGGCGATGTCCCAGGTGGTCAGCCGCTCCTTCTCGGACTGCGGGTACATCGCGATGATGCGGCCGGTGCGGTTGCCCACCAGGTCGACCACCGGGTTGCTGAGCTGCAGCCGGCCGTTGTACTCGCCGACCTTGCCGAACAGCGCGCACTCGGTGCCCACCGGCAGCTGCCGCTCGCGCCAGCCCTGGTTGAAGAACGAGACCGCGATGCTGCCCGACTCGTCGCGCAGGGTGGCACTGACGAGCACCTTCGGCGGCCGGCCCTTGGTGCGGCGGGCCGAGATGCGCTGCACCGTGGCGATCACCATGGCCTCGTCGCCCACGTGGAGGTCGCGGATGAGCTGCCGGTTGCCCCGGTCGACCCAGCGGCGCGGGTAGTGCGTGAGCAGGTCGAGCACGGAGTGGATGTCGAAGGCACGCGCCAGCGCCTCGGCGTGCTTGGGGCCCACGCCCTTCAGCTCGGTGACCGGGAGGTCGGCGAGTTGCGTGAGTCGGCGGGCCACCGCCCGAGGATACGGATCCCCGCCGCCGCGCCGCGCCACGATGGTCCGAGCCCCGCGCCACTAGGGTCCGCGCCATGTCCGTGATCAAGATCAACGCCATCACCGTGCCGGCCGAGTCCGGCGACGAGCTCGCCCACCGCTTCGCCGCCCGGGCGGGCGCCGTCGACGGCCAGGAGGGCTTCGAGGGGTTCGAGCTGCTCAAGCCCACCGACGAGCGCACCACCTGGCTGGTCGTGACCCGCTGGCGCGACGAGGAGTCCTTCCAGGCGTGGCTCACCAGCCCTGCGTTCGGGCACGGCCACGCGGGCGCCGACCGCCCCGCGGCGCACGGCGGCCCGGTGTCGACGGCGAGCGAGCTCTGGGCCTACGAGGTGGTCGACCTGCCCGGTCGGGGGTGACGTCGGGAGGGTCGCACCGATCCGACCCTGCCGCGTTCTGATGTAACAGTCACGCGCGTCATCGAGCGGCTAAGGTGCCCGTCGTTGTGTCGCCCGTCACACGCCTCTGGCGTCGGCGGGCTCGCCCACCCAACGCCCGACGGAGGCCCTCCCATGTCGCTCCCACCCGACCCTTCCGCCCGACGCCGGTCCCGTCGCCTGTTCGGCGTCGCCATCGGCCTGGTGGCGCTGGTGGCCACCGCGTGCGGCCCCGGCGACCTGTCCGCCCTCGCCGGCAACGGCACCGCCGGCTCCACGGGAGACGGCGCGGCAGCCATCAACGCCGAGCTGTACGCCCCCTACGGCACCGCTGCCGACAGCGCCGGCGACGTCTACATCGCCGACACCGACAACCACCGGGTGCGCAAGGTGGCCGCCGACGGCACCATCACCACCTTCGCCGGCACCGGCACGAGCGGCTTCTCCGGCGACGGCGGCGCGGCCACCTCAGCGAAGCTCAACTACCCGGGCGGCGTGGCGGTCGACGGCGCCGGCAACGTCTACATCGCCGACACCGGCAACGCCCGCGTCCGCAAGGTCACCACGGGCGGCACCATCAGCACGGTCGCCGGGGGCGGCTTCCTGTTCCTCGGCGACGGCGGGCCGGCCACCAGCGCCACGCTGAACTACCCCACCCGGCTGGCGTTCGACCTCTCGGGCAACCTGCTCATCGCCGACTCGGGGAACCACCGCATCCGTCGGGTCACCTGGTCCGACGGGAAGATCAACACCGTCGCCGGCACAGGCACCAGTGGCTCGTCGGGTGACGGGGCCGCCGCCACCGCGGCCCAGCTGAGCTACCCCACCGGCATGGCCGTCGACACGTCCGGCAACGTCTACGTGGCCGACACCAACAACCACAAGGTGCGGCGCTTCACCATCGGCGGCACCATCAGCACGTTCGCCGGCACCGGCACGCTGGGCTTCGCTGGCGACGGAGGGGCCGCCACCGCCGCGCAGCTCGACTACCCCGGAGGCGTCGCCGTCGACGCCGCCGGCAACGTGTTCATCGCCGACACCTCCAACAACCGGGTGCGGCGAGTCGATCCCACCAACGTCATCACCACCATCGCCGGCACGGGCGCGGCCAGCTCCGCCACGGGCGTGCGGGGCCCGGGAGGGGCGCTCAAGTTCGCCCTCACCCCGGGCAGCGTGTCGCTGTCGGTCGACGCCAAGACGCTCTACCTCACCTCCGACAACGTCGTCTACACGGTCGCCGAGCCGGCGAAGGCGCCCGCAGCACCCACGAGCTGAGGACTCCTCAGGAGAGCCAGGTGAGCCACTCGCCGTGGGGGTGCCCCCACCCCGCGGCGAGGGGCTCCAGCTCGTGCCCGTCGCGCCAGCGGCGCAGGCCCAGCACCGTCTCCGGCTGGGTCTCCTCGATGCCGGCGGGCAGGTCGGGCGCCTCGATGCTCGGCACGACGCGGGGCGCCTCGGCCGACAGCCACGACACCGTCCGCCCCCCAGCGCCCGTTGCCGCGATGGCCGCAGCCAGGTCGGGACGCCGGTCGCGGGCCACGTAGGTCAGGGCCCAGCAGTGGAAGACAACGACGTGTGCGTGGTCGGGCAACCCCCGCACCACGTCCGGCAGCAGCTCGACGAAGTCGCCCTGCACGACGCGCGGCGGCTCGGGCCGCAGCAGCTCGACGGCGGCGCGGAACCGTTCCACCCGATGCGGCTGGTCGGGCCACAGGCAGGCCTCGAGCCACCGCACCCGGTCGACGTCGTCGAGCGCCACCGGCGCCAGGTCGAGACCGACGCGGTCGACGACGGGGGGCGCGGGCGGGAAGGGGGCCAGCGGCGGCGCCGCGCCGTCGACCACGCGACCCGCCAGCTGCACGGGTGAGGCCGGGTCACCCACCACCGCGTCGCCCACCTCGATGCGGTACCGGTCGAGCCCGAGGAGCAGCCCGGCGCTGCACCCCAGCTCGACGAGTGCCACGGGCCGGTCGGGCACATCGGCCGTGGCGGCGGCGACCAGCGGGGCGAGCAACACGCAGCGGTTGACCTCGTTGGTCTGCGTGCCGTGCGTCGCGATGACGGCCCGCAGCTCGTCGGCGTGATCGAGGCAGAGCTGACGGAAGGCCGGGTAGGGATCGCCGGTGGCCAGCTCGGCGGGCGGCGTGACCGAGGCGTACCACTGCGCCAGGGGCAGGTCGGGGCGTCGCAGCACGAGCTCGTGGACCGCGGCGAGCAGCAGCACGGGCCGGGCCTGTCCTGGTTGGGCGACGAGCAGCAGGCCGGTGACGTCGGCGTCGTCCGCCGCCATCTCGGCCAGGCGGTGGTACAGCGGCAGGTGCGCCACGGCGGGCGCGAACAGCTCGAAGTGGCGCCGGATCAGCTCGGAGCTCGACGGACCGGACACGGCGGGGTGTCTAGCGCAGGTGCGGTTGAGCCGCCCGCGCTATTCGATGCCGATGAAGTAGGGGTACAGCGGCTGGCCACCGCTGTGCACCTCGGCGGTGATGTGCGGGTGGTTGTCGGCGAGCCACTGCGTGATCCGCCGGGTGTCCCCCACCGACGAGCCCTCGCCCTCGATGAGGGTGATGATCTCGTGGCTGTCGTCGTCGATGAGCTTGTCGAGCAGCGTGGTGGCGGCGTCGGCCAGGGTCTTCTCGATGGCGTCGATGCCCGAGCGGGAGATGCCGAGCCAGTCGCCCTCGGCGATGGGTCCGAGGTCGCAGCTCGAGTCGCGCACCGCCCGGGTGATCTCGCCGGCGGTGACCGCCTGGGCCGACTCGGCGAGGGCTGCGGCGTTGGCCTCGATGTCGGCCTCGGGGTCGTAGGCCACCAGGGCCGCGAAGCCCTCGCTGATGCCACGCGTGGGCACGACGCGCACGGTCTTCGACGTGTGGGCGTCGACCTGTTCGGCCACCGGGATGATGTTCTTGTTGTTGGGCAGGATCACGACGCAGTCGGACGGGCACGCCTCGACGGCCTCGATCAGCTGCTTGGTGGACGGGTTCATCGACTGGCCGCCGGACACGATCCGCTGCACGCCGAGCGAGTGGAAGATGCGGCGGATGCCGTCGCCCACGGAGACCGCCACGACCGCGGTGGTGGCAGGGGTGAGCGCGAGCGGCGACTCCTCGTCGGTGGCCCCACCGGAGCCCTCGCGCACCCACTTCTCCTCCTCGACCTGCTCCAGGAGATCGGTGATGCGGATGTTGCGGGGCCGCCCGCAGTCGAGCGCCGCCTCGATGGAGGCACCGATGTCGTCGGTGTGGATGTGGCAGTTCCAGATGCCGTCGCCGCCCACCACGACGATGGAGTCGCCGATGCCGGCCCACACGTCCTTGAACCACGGGATGGTCTCGTCGGGCGCCTCGAGGAAGTACATGACCTCGTAGCGCAGGTCGGCGATGCCGCCCTCGCCGTGGCCGTCGCCGTGGGCGACCGCGATGGCCTCGGCCAGCTCGTCGACATCGGGCGGCTCCGGCAGCGGGCGGCCGTCGACCACGAGCAGCGCCGCGTCGATCAGCAGCACGAAGCCGGCACCACCGGCGTCGACCACGCCGGCATCGGCGAGGACCGAGAGCAGCTCGGGCGTGCGCTCGAGCGAGGCGTAGCCACCCTCGCGGGCGGCTTCGAGCACCCCGAGCAGATCGGCGCCCGCGGCGACCGCCGCGGCCGCCGCCTCGGCCGTCTCGCGCACGACGGTGAGGATGGTGCCCTCGACGGGTCGCATCACCGCCCCGTAGGCGCCTACGGCCGCGGCGGCCAACCCGTCGGCCAGCACCCCACCGTCGATGGTGCCGTCGGAGGCGCGCACCACGTCGGCGAGGCCCCGCAGGATCTGCGACAGGATCACCCCGGAGTTGCCGCGGGCGCCCATGAGCGACCCGTGGCTGATGGCCGTGCACGTGGCCTCGAGGTCGGGCGGGGCGTTGTCGAGCTCGGCCACGACCGACGCGAGGGTGAGGGCCATGTTCGAGCCCGTGTCGCCGTCGGGCACGGGGTAGACGTTGAGCCGGTTCACCGCGGTCTGGTGCAGGTGCAGCGCATCCCGGAACGACTCGATCACGTGCCGCAGGTCGTCGGCCCCGAGCCGCTCCAAGGTCATGGGCGGAGATCGTAGTGAGCGGCGCCACGGCTCCGGACCCGGCCCAGCAGCCGGGCAGGGCATTTGGCCAGCATGGAGGTCCGCCCCTAGGGTTGCAACCCGTCCTTCCGGTCTTCTCTTCGAGGTTTCGCCGTCATGGCATCGGTGTGCGAGGTGTGCGGCAAGCACCCCTCTTTCGGCAAGAGCATCAGCCACTCGCACCGGCGTACCAATCGCCGGTGGAACCCCAACATCCAGCGCGTCCGCGCCGTGGTCGGGGGCAGCACCAGGCGCGTCAACGTCTGCACGGGCTGCATCAAGGCCGGCAAGATCACCAAGCGCGTCCGCTAGCCCGGCGCAGCGCCTGCGCCGGGGCCCCACCCCCGGGTGCGGATCTGCGTCGTGACCGGGGCAGTGGATAGGGTGTCCAGCACCCAAACGCCCGGCGAAGAGCCCGGGTCGTCGACGGCTCCGGCCCGACGATCCTCCCTTGATCCGTCGGTGCGCTTCACCTTTGCAACGACGTCGGAGAGGGCATGACGGCCACCACCACGAACGAGAAACTGCGCGCCTGGGTCGACCACTGGGCAGGGATCTTCCAGCCCGACTCGGTGTACTGGTGCGACGGGTCCGCGGAGGAGTACGACGAGCTGGCGCAGTCGCTCGTCGTCAGTGGAGCCTTCGAGCGCCTCGACGAGGCCAAGCGGCCCAACAGTTACCTCGCCCTGTCCGACCCCGGCGACGTCGCCCGGGTCGAGGAGCGCACGTTCATCTGCTGCGAGAACGAGATCGACGCCGGCCCCACCAACAACTGGCGACCCCCGGCGGAGATGCGCGAGGAGCTCCTCGGCTTCTACACCGGCGCCATGCGCGGCCGCACCATGTACGTGGTGCCCTTCAGCATGGGTCCCCTCGGCTCCCCCATCGCCCACATCGGCGTGCAGCTCACCGACTCGGCCTACGTGGCCACCAACATGCGCATCATGGCGCGCATGGGCCAGGCCGCCCTCGACGTGCTGGGCGACGGCGACTGGGTGCCGTGCCTGCACTCGGTCGGCTACCCGCTGGTCGACGCCGACGGCACCACCCGCCCCGATGTCGCCTGGCCGTGCGACGCCGACAACAAGTACATCACCCACTTCCCCGAGACCCGTGAGATCTGGTCCTACGGCTCCGGCTACGGCGGCAACGCGCTGCTCGGCAAGAAGTGCTTCGCCCTCCGCATCGCCTCCACCATGGCCCGCGACGACGGCTGGATGGCCGAGCACATGCTCATCGTCAAGGTCACCCGGCCTGGCGCCGAGCCCAAGTACGTGGCGGCGGCGTTCCCCTCCGCGTGCGGCAAGACCAACATGGCCATGCTCATCCCCACCCTCCCGGGGTGGAAGGTCGAGACCATCGGCGACGACATCGCCTGGATGAAGTTCGGCGACGACGGCCGCCTCTACGCCATCAACCCCGAGGCCGGCTTCTTCGGCGTCGCCCCGGGCACCGGCGAGGACACCAACCTCAACGCCATCCGCAGCCTCGACGAGAACTGCATCTTCACCAACGTCGCCAAGACCGACGACGGCGACATCTGGTGGGAGGGCCTCACGCCCGAGCTCCCGGCGCACCTGATCGACTGGAAGGGCAACGACTGGACGCCCGAGTCGGGCACCCCGGCCGCGCACCCCAACGCCCGCTTCACCGCCCCCGCCTCGCAGTGCCCCGTCATCGCTCCCGAGTGGGAGGACCCCGCCGGCGTGCCGATCTCGGCGATCCTGTTCGGCGGCCGCCGCGCCACCAACGTCCCACTCGTCACCGAGTCGTTCGACTGGCAGCACGGCGTGTTCCTCGGCTCCATCATGAGCTCCGAGAAGACGGCTGCCGCCGCGGGCACCATCGGCGAGGTCCGCTTCGACCCGTTCGCGATGCGCCCCTTCATCGGGTACAACGCCGGCGACTACATGAGGCACTGGCTCGACATCGGCAAGGCCTCCGACGAGTCCAAGCTGCCCCGGCTGTTCTGGGTCAACTGGTTCCGCAAGGGCGACGACGGCTCCTTCCTGTGGCCCGGCTACGGCGACAACAGCCGCGTGCTCGACTGGGTGCTGCGCCGCCTCGCCGGTGAGGCCGACGCCATCGACACCGCCATCGGGCGGGTCCCCACGGCCGGCTCGCTCGACACCGACGGCCTCGACATCGACGCCGACACGCTGGCCGCGCTGCTGGCCGTCGACAACGAGTCGTGGCGCCAGGAGGTGCCCCTCATCTCGGAGCACTTCACGTTCGTGGGCGAACGCCTCCCCGGAGAGCTGTCCGACGAGCTCGCCGAGCTCGAGAAGCGGCTCGCCGGATCCCGCTGATGGGTGTCAGCGCCTACATCCTGATCCAGACCGAGGTGGGCAAGGCCGCTCCCGTGGCCGCCGAGGTCGCGGCGATCCCGGGTGTGGTGGCGGCCGAGGACGTCACGGGCCCCTACGACGTCATCGTGCGGGCCCAGGCCGAGACGGTCGACGAGCTGGGCAAGATGGTGGTCAGCCGGGTGCAGATGATCGAAGGGATCACGCGCACCCTCACCTGCCCCGTCGTCCACCTCTGACTCTTCCATCTTCCCGTCCATCTTCCCGTCCATCTTCCCGTTCTGCGTGCGGATACCATCGCTGAGCGACGGAATCCGCACGCAGATCGGGCAGGGAACGAGGTCGGGGGGACTCAGCAGTCGAGCGCGTGGCGGACGTCGCGCACCACGCGCCACCCCGCCTGGACGTCGTCCCAGCTCCAACGCAGCACCGTGTAGCCCAGGCGAACCAGCTCGTTCTGGCGGCGCAGGTCGCGTTTGAACTGCTCGCTGCCGGCATGGGCATGGTGTCCGTCGACCTCGCCGACGACCATCCGGTCGAGCCATGCGGCGTCGACCCGGGCCACGAACCGACCGTGGTGGCGCATCTCGTGCTGGAACGTGGGCAGGGGCAGCCCGTTCGCTGCCAGGAGCCGGGCCAGTGCCACCTCGAGCACGCTGTCGGGTGGGCGACCGTCGAAGGGCCACTCGGCCAGGGCCGCCCGGAGCGCACCCCGACCGTTGCGGCCCCGCCCACCGATCTCGTCGAGGATCGCCGTGCTGCGCTCCCAGGTGGTGAGCCGCTCGATCACGGCCCGCTCGAGCGCCCAGGCAACCCGGCGAGGGGGCACGACGTCACCCAGGTCGGCGAGGGTGCGCTCGACGGTGGTGACGCGCATCCCGTCGAGCAGCCGCACGTGGGACGGCTGAAGGTCGAGCGACCGGTGGATGGTGACGTCGCGCAGTCGTGGCAGCCTCGTGGACGAGACGGTGACGTCGATGGCCTCGACCTCCACGCCGATGAGGCCATGCACCCGGGCGGCGCTCCGGTGCGAGAGGACGCCGTCGGGATGTGCGGCCAGCACCGCCGCGCGCTCGCGCCGTGCCAGCGTTGCGGCCGCACCGGCGAGTCGGTAGATGCCTGGCTGCTCCACCACGAGCGACCCCGCGCGGATCCGTCGGTCGAGCGCGGACTCGCACACACCCGCCGCGAGCGCGTCGCGCCGCAGCACGAGTCCGTGGCCGGCTGCGCCGAGTTGCTGGAGCGCCTGGTCGATCCGCATGTCGGCCAGTCAACAGCGAGCGTGTGACAGCACGGCTTGACGGACCACCCCGCACCTTCCCGGTCCCCGTTCTACGTGCGGATACCGTCGCCCAGCGACGGTATCCGCACGTAGAACGGGGACCGGAGGGGGAACGGGGATGGAAGGAGGAGGGTAAGGGGGGCGGGGGCCTCAGCGGGCGCCGGTGGTGGCCAGCACCATGGCGCGGATGCCGAGACCCATCAGGAACAGGCCGCCGAAGCCGTAGAGCAGGTACTTCTGGCGCCGCAGCTGGGAGCGGTAGCTGTAGATGATCCCCACCGCGATGATGGCGACGAAGCCGTAGAACACGTGGAACCGCGGCGCGGTGAGCTTCTCCCCCGCCACCAACCCCACGCCGAGCCCGACCTGCACGAAGATGGCCAGCTCGGCGGCCAGCGTGAACCACCAGAGCGCCCGGCTGCGCAGCGAGCGCCAGCGGTGCGCGGCGAGGGCCCAGGCGCCCGCGATCCCGTTTCCCAGCACCACCACCCACGCCCAGGCGCGGTGGATGCGCAGCAGCAGCACATCGGTGGCGAGGAGCGGGGGCGGAACGGGCAAGTCGACCATGCTGCCGCCCGTGCGTGCGCCCGGACCAGTCGGGCGCTGTCGGGCGACGCCTCAGTGCAGCGGCTCGAACACGCCGGCCAGCGCGCCGCCCACCGGCGCGGCGGCGCCGTCGGGGCCGATGAACCACTCGAAGCCCATGGCGTGGGCGAACTGGTCGTCGGGCATGGCGAGCATGAAGTGGTCGGGCGCCATCTGGGACGGGTGGCAGCGCATCGAGGCGCGCTTGCGGTCGACGAACGCCGAGGCGTCGACGCGGTGGGTGATGTCGGCCTCGGGGGTGCCGAAGTCGGACGGGAGGTTGCTGGGCAGGCCGTCGGCGGACACGCCGTCGGGCACGTTGCCGTCGGGGTCGCCCGTCTCCTCGATGCGGGCCCGGATGAGCCGGATCAGGTGGTCGCGGTTCATGGTGCCCTGGAGGACCGACGTGACGCCGGCCAGCTCGGCGGCCCGCAACCCCACGCGGTGCACCTGGATGTGGTCCGGGTGGCCGTAGCCGCCGTGGTCGTCGTAGATCGTGAAGGCGTCGGGCTGCTCCTCCTCGAGGATGGTGGCCAGGCGCCGGGCGGCGTGGTCGACGTCGGCCTGCCAGAAGCACCACGGTGCGTCGTTGGTGGCCTCGCCCATCATCCCGGAGTCGACGTAGCCGAGCAGCTCGAGCCGGGCGACCCCCAGCACCTCCGCCGACGCGTACAGCTCGGCGGTGCGGCGCATGGTGAGCTGCTCGCCGTCGTCGAGCACCCCCGGCATGATCTCACCCAGCTCGCCGCGGGTGGCCGTGACGAGCACGACGCGGTGCCCCTCGGCGGCGGCCCGGGCCATGAGGCCACCGGTTGCGATGGACTCGTCGTCGGGGTGGGCGTGGAAGCAGACCAGGGTTCCCATGAGGACCGAAACCTATCGGCCCGCACCGCTTTCGCGTTCTGGGGACGGATATGTGCGCCATGCGCACACATCCGTCCCCAGAAGCGCTGGACAGCGGCTCGGATCGGGCGAGGGTCAGGCGATGGCGCCGGACGAGCGCAGCGCGGCCACCCGGGCGTCGTCGAACCCGAGCGAGGCGAGCACCTCGTCGGTGTGCTGGCCCGCGTGCGGCGGCGGCGAGTCGATGCTGCCGGGCGTGCGGCTGAACCGGGGCGCGGGCGCGGCCTGCTCGATCCCGGCCACCTCCACGAAGGTGTTGCGCGCCACGTTGTGCGGGTGCCGCGCCGACTCGCTCATGCGCAGGACCGGTGCGAAGCACACGTCGGTGCCTTCGAGCAGCTCGCACCACTCGGCGCGGGTCTTGCCGCGGAAGATCTCGGTGAACCGGTCCTTGAGCTCGGGCCAGCGTGCCTTGTCGAAGTGCGGGAACTCGGTCGGGTCGAGGCCCAGCCGGGTGAGCAGCTCGGCGTAGAACTGCGGCTCGACCGGACCGATCGACACGAACTCGCCGTCGGACGTCTCGTAGGCGTCGTACCAGTGGGCGCCGGAGTCGAGCATGTTGGTGCCGCGCTCCTCGTTCCAGAAGCCCATCGCCACCATGCCGTGGAAGATCGACATCATCAGCGCCACGCCGTCGACCATGGCGGCGTCGACCACCTGGCCCTTGCCCGAGGTGTTGCGCTCGACGATGGCTGCGCAGATGCCGAGCGCCAGGAGCATGCCGCCCCCGCCGAAGTCGGCGACCAGGTTGAGCGGCGGCGTGGGCGGTTGCCCCGCACGACCGATGGCACCGAGCGCGCCGGCCAGCGAGATGTAGTTGATGTCGTGCCCCGCGACTTGGGCGAGCGGGCCTTCCTGGCCCCAACCGGTCATCCGGCCGTAGACCAGCCGGGGGTTGCGGTCGAGGCACACATCGGGACCGAGGCCCAGCCGCTCCATGACCCCGGGGCGGAAGCCCTCGATCAGCGCGTCGCTGCCGGCCACCACCTCGAGCACGGTCGCCACGCCCTCGGGGTTCTTGAGGTCGACGCCGATCGAGCGCCGCCCGCGGTTGAGCAGATCGGCGGGAGGGGACGCGGGGTCGCCACCCATGACCTTGTCGGCGCGGTCGATGCGGATGATGTCGGCGCCGAGGTCGGCGAGCACCATGGCGCAGAACGGTCCCGGGCCGATGCCCGCGATCTCGACCATGCGCGTTCCGGTCAGTGGTCCCACAGTGGTGTGCTCCTTGCGAGGGGTGGAGGTGGAGGGCCGGGCCGCGCTCAGCGCGAGGTCGGCGCGTGTGCCGAGGCAGCCGCATCGGCTGCCGCGGCGAGCGCGGTGATCTTCTCGACCAGGTTCGGCCAGTAGATCTCCGGCAGGTCGTGCCCGGCATCGGGCAGCAAGACGAGCTCGCTCGTCTGCAGCGCCTCGTGGGTGCGGACGCCGCCCGACGGGTCGACCAGCGGGTCGAGCTCGCCGTGGATGACGACGGCGGGGACGTCGAGCCCGCGCAGGCCCTCGGTGCGGGAGGCGGCGGTGATGATGGCCAGCAGCTGCCGCACCCGGCCCTCGGGGTAGTTGGCCCGGTCGTAGGCGACCCCGACCTTGCGGCGGGCCCGCTCGGCGTCGAAGTGCACCGGGCTGCTGATCACCCTCGTGGTCTCGACGCCCTGCTCGATGATCTCGTCGCGGGTGGTCCCCGGCGTGACCATGAGCGCGGAGAGCGCCTCGGGGTGGGGCTGGCCGACGTCGAGGTCGCCGGTGGTCGACATGATCGACACCAGCGACCGGGTGACGGGCCGGTGGCGGATCGCGAAGGCCTGGGCGATCATGCCGCCCATCGAGGCGCCCATGATGTGGGCCGAGCCGATGCCCGCGGCGTCGAGCACCGCAGCGGCGTCGTCGGCCATGTCCTCGATCGTGTACGGCGGCTTGAGCGGCTCACCCGAGAGCCACTGGGCCGTGGCGGCAGGCAGGTCGACCTCGTGCTCGTGGAACCGGGTGGAGAGGCCGACGTCGCGGTTGTCGTGACGCACCACGTAGAAGCCCCGGTCGGCGAACGCCTCGCAGAGCTCGAGGTCCCACTCGATGAGCTGGGCACCGAGGCCCATGATGAGCAGGAGCGGCACATCGTCGGGGTCGCCGACCGTCTCGTAGTAGAGCTCGACGTTCCCGTTCTGGGCGATTGGCATGGCCGACATCCTCCCCTGACTTGACCAGCCGGTCAAGACGACCGGCGTCCACCTGCACCGCCCCGATGCGCCGTCGCAACCGGGCGGCTCCGATACCCTCGCCCGGTCACCTTTCCCGCTGCCGCGACGCGCCCGCGTCACCCGTCCAGGAGCCACGCATGCCCGAGGGCAACCCCATCGCCGACGACTTCCGCTTCGGTGTCGCCACGGCCGGGTTCCAGATCGAGGGCGGCTACAACGGACCCGGCGAGCCCCGCAACAACTGGTTCCGCTGGGAGGCCGAGGGCCACGTCGAGCCCGCAGGCGTGGCGCTCGACTTCTGGAACCACTACGAGCAGCAGCTCGATCGCGTCGTGGCCACCGGCTCCAACGCCTTCCGCTTCTCGATCGAGTGGGCGCGGTGCGAGCCCGCCGACGGGCAGCTCGACGACACGGCGCTGGCCCGCTACGGCGCCATCGTCGATGCCTGCCACGAGCGCGGGCTCGAGCCGCTCGTCACCCTGCACCACTTCACCCACCCCTACTGGCTGGGCGAGGACTTCTGGCTCCAGGCCGACGCGCCACAGCGGTTCGCGGCGTGGGCCGCGGTGGCCGCGGCGCACCTCGGCGACCGCGTGACGCACTGGGTCACCATCAACGAGCTCAACATCCTCGGCCTCATGACCTACCTGCTCGGCGACCTGCCGGGCGGCGGCATCGGCCAGGTTCCGTCGCTCACCCGGGCGCTCGACCACCTGCTCGCCGGCCACGTCCTCGCCTACGAGGCGGTGCACGCGGCGCGGCCCGACGCCGTCGTGGCCACCAACACCTTCTCGTTCTCGCTCTACGAGATCGACCGCCTCCTCACCGACGTGCTGCTGGCACGCGCTCACGGCGTCGACCGCGACCACCTCCGCACCTGGCTGAGCTCGCGGCGCGCGCGTCACGCGGCCCAGGTCGTCCCCCTCGCCGGCCCCGAGCGGGTGCTGCGGCGAGTGGCGCAGCGCAGCATCGACCTCGACCGAGCGCTCCCCCGCACCGTCGAGGCCGTCTACGCCAGTCCCCACGTGGCCACCCTCGACCACGTCCAGATCGACTACTACAACCCCGTCAGCTCGTCGCACATCCGGGTGCCGGGCCATCGCACCTCGGGTGGCCGCAACTGGATGCCGGGCTCGATGCTGTGGGACGACGTGCCCGACCCCGAGATGTTCTCGGCGTTCACCGAGCTGAGCGCCCACGACGACCGCGACGTGTGGATCGTCGAGAACGGCCTGTGCAACCGGGTGCGGCGCGGGCGGTCGCTGCCGCGCCTCGACAACTGGGACCGACCCCGCTACCTCCAGTCGTACCTGCGCGCCATGGTCGAGCTCATCGACGCCGGTGTGCCCATCGGCGCCTACTTCCACTGGACGCTTGCCGACAACTACGAGTGGGGCTCCTACGAGCCTCGCTTCGGGCTCTACGGCGTCGACCGGGCGCGGGGCATCACCTGGTCCGACCGCGACAGCATGGGCCGCGACTCCGCGGGCGTGTACCGCCGCATCATCGAGGGCCTCCGCGCCGGCGACCGGTCGGTGCTCACCCGTCCCGTGTCCCAGCTCGAGTCCCGTTCGTGACGCCGTGACCATCCGCACCGACGCCCTCACCGGGTCACACGTGGCCGTGGCGTCGCACCGCCAGGAGCGGCCCAACCTGCCCTCGGGCGGCTGCCCGTTCTGCGTGGGCGGGATCGAGGCGCCCGACCCCTACGACGTCCGCTCGTTCGTCAACCGCTGGCCGTCGCTGGGCGACGACCGCTGCGAGGTGGTGCTGTTCTCCCCCGACCACGAGGCGTCGCTGGGCGGCCTCGGTGCCGCGGGCGTCCGGCGGGTGGTCGACCTCTGGGCCGAGCGCACCACCGCGCTCGGTGCCCGACCCGATATCGGCTACGTCCTGGTGTTCGAGAACCGGGGTGCCGACGCCGGCGCCACCATCTCGCACCCGCACGGCCAGATCTACGCCTACCCCGACGTCCCCGACGTGCCGGCAGGCGAGCTCGACCGGGCGGCGCGCAACGGCTGTGCGCTGTGTGCCGAGTCCCCCGGCGCCCGGCTGGTCTCCACCGCGGGCGTGACCGACGCGACCTGGCAAGCCTGGGTGCCGTGGGCGTCGCCCCACCCCTACGGGCTCGTGCTCGCACCCGCGCGCCACCTGCCCGACCTCCCGACCCTCGACGACGCCGCGCGCGACGCCTTCGCCGCCGTGCTCGCCGACACGCTGAGCCGGCTCGACCGGGCCTTCCGCGCCGCCGTGCCCTACATGCTCTGGATCCACCAGCAGCCGTCCCAGGGTGGCCCGTGGCCTCAGGCCCACGTGCACGCCGAGATCGTGCCCCTGTGGCGGGGGCCCGGGGTCATGCGCTACGTCGCGGGCGCCGAGCTGGGCAGCGGCTGGTACGTGAACTCGGTCGACCCCGACGACGCGGCCGCCACGCTCCGCGCCGCGACCGGCCCGGGAGCGCCGACGTGAGCGGGATCCGGATCGGCCGACGCGTACGGGCCTGGGCACCCGGCCGGGTCAACCTCATCGGCGACCACACGGACTACACGGGCGGCCTGGTGCTGCCGATGGCCATCGACCTCGGCACGCGCGTCGAGGGCACGTCGGGCGGCGAGCTGGTGTGGCTCACCTCCGCGGTCGACGACCTGCCCGCCGAGGTGCCGATCGACATCGCCGACCCCATGTCGGTGCAGCCCTCGTGGGCCCGCTACGTGGCCGGCGTCGTGAGCCAGGTGCGTCCGGCGGCAGGGTTCGACGGCTCCGTCACCACCACGCTGCCGGTCGGCGCGGGGCTGTCGTCGAGCGCGGCCCTCGAGGTGGCGCTGGCCCTGGCGCTCGGCTTCGAGGGCACGCCCCTCGAGCTGGCCAAGGTGTGCCAGAGCGCCGAGCACGTCGCCTCCGGCGTGCCCTGCGGGATCATGGACCAGCTGGCCTCGGCGGCGGGCGTCGAGGGCCACGCCCTGCTCATCGACTGCCACGAGCTCACCGTCGAGCCCGTCCCGCTTCCGCCCGACCTGGCCGTGGTGGTGTTGAACCCCGGCGAGAGCCGCAAGCTCGCCGGCTCCGCCTACGCCGACCGGCGCCATGCCTGCAACCGCATCGAGCTCGTCACCGGTCCGCTGCGCGAGGCCTCGCTCGCCGACCTCGCCAAGCTCGACGACCCGGTCCTCATGCGTCGCGGCCGCCACGTCATCACCGAGAACGAGCGTGTCCGCGAGCTGGCCGAGGCGCTGGCGCGGGGCGACGGGGGGGCGGCAGGCGAGGCCATGTGGGCCAGCCACGTGAGCCTGCGCGACGACTACGAGGTGTCCACCCCCACCCTCGACGCGCTGGTCGACGCGCTGCGCGACACCCCCGGCGTCTTCGGCGCACGGCTCACCGGTGCGGGCTTCGGCGGGTGCGTCGTCGCGCTCACCGAACCCGGCGCCATCCCGTGGGCCAGCCCGGTCACCGCGTCGGCCGGCGCCCGCATCGAGCGCTGAGGCGGCCGCGTCTCAGTCGGGTGGGCGGGCGAAGTGGCGCGACCTGGCCACCACCAGCGACGCGATGGCGCACACCAGCGCGCACGACACCATCACCCAGATGTAGCCGTGCAGGAACGCCTCACGAGCCGTTTGCGCGAGCGCGGCGTCGCCACGGCGCAGGGCCGCGGCCAGGTTGTCGGCGGCCTGACCCGAGGCGTGCCCCCGCATCGCGCTCCGGTACCCCGCGGCGAGCATGCTCCCGAACACCGCCACTCCCACGGCGCCGGCCACCTGTCGTGCGGCATCGTTGAGCGCGGAGCCCACGCCGGCCCGCTCCGGTGGGAGGCCGGTGACGATGAGCTCGGTGACGGGTGTGGTGGCGAGGCCCATCGCCACGCCCATCAGCGCGAAGGCCACGACGAGGATGGCCACGCCGCTGTCGGTGCCGGTGGTCGCCAGCAGCGCGTACGACAGGGCCACGCCGAGCATC
>JADGOP010000474.1 GCA_017882935.1 Actinomycetota bacterium | reverse complement strand
AGCAGCTCCATCGAGGCGGGCACCAGCAGCATCCGCACCACGGTGCCGTCGAACAGCACCGCGCTCGACAGCCCCAGCCCGACCAGGATCAGCGCCCGGTCGTCGCCCACCACGAACGTGCCGAACACGCACACCATGATCGTGGCAGCCGCAGTGATGACCCGCGCCGTGATCGCCAGGCCGTGGGCGGTGCCCTTCCAGGTCCGCGCCGTGACCACGTCGCGGTTCGCGGCGGCGATGCGTCGCGTCGTCCCCGGTGCGGTGGCCTCGGTCATGCCACGACGGTACGGGAGACCCTCTCGCCGGGGAATCCCGCTCACCGGCGTTCGGGTGGTGGGGCTACGCCTACCCCGTCGCATCGGTGGCGGTCAGGGCTGGGGCACCACGATCGGGCTGGTGCCCTGGCCCGGTGGGTGCACGCGCTGGAGCAGGTACTCGTTGCCCTCGTGGTAGCGGACCTCGAACTCACCGCTGTCGAGGATGCTCTGGAACAGCGCGGTGTCGTCGCCCAGGATGCTGGTGTTGACGACGAGCCACTGCACCTTGGCGGGGTCGCCGTGCGACGAGTCCTTCACGCCGAAGTTGGAGTTCCGCCACGGGTTGGGGAACGAGTACGCAATCTGGCGGTGCGTGAGGTGCGAGACCGTGAGGTAGTCGGCCGACACCCCGGCGTGCGTGGGCACCAGGTCGACCGCGGTCTGGCGGGCCCCCTGATCGGTGTCGGCGACGAGCGGCCACGCGCCGAGGCGGTACTGGATGCTGATGGGCGACGGCCCGTACCAGCGGCTGCACGCCAGCGCGCACACCAGCGCGGTGAGGGCCAACCCCTCACCGATCCACCGCCGCCAGCGCAGCAGCAGCCGCAGCGCCTCGACGAAGCTGATGGCGAGCGCCGCCATGGGGACGGACTGGTAGTGGAAGTGCAGGCTGTAGGTGAAGTTCGCCGAGGACACGATGTTGGTGAACCACTGCGGCGCACCGATGAGCAGGGTGACCGGCGACAGCCAGGGCAGGTACGCCCACGACTGCGACAGGTCGCGGCTGTAGCCGACCGCGTTGTTCTGGTCGAGGCGGTGCGCCAGCTTGGTGGGGTGCTCGGCGGAGGTGACGAGGATCTCCCCGGGCGTGTGCCCCAGGTCGCCGTAGATGCCGCCGTAGACGCTGCCGCCGGCGAAGCGGGGCACGAGCCACACGCCGAAGATGAGGAACCACGCCGCGCCGGCCACCACCACCTTCGAGCCGAGGCGCCACTGGCCGCGGATGAGCCACACCAGCCCCATGCCCAGCAAGGCCAGGGCCAGGTCCTCCTTCCACGTGATGGTGAGCAGGAAGCAGGCCACGAACGCCCAGCGGGTGCCCCGCTCGACCGACCCGGCGCGCCGCTGCGCGACGAGACGCTCACCGAACAGCCAGGTGCCGATGAGGAACGGGATGGCCATGCCGTCGGGGTGGAAGCCCTCCTGCACCATCCACTGCACGGTCGGCTGGGCCAGCCACACGATGCCCACGAGCAGGGCCAGCCACGAGCTGTGCAGCTTGTCCTTGGCCAGGAAGTAGAGCGGGATGGTGGTGCCGGCCATCGCCGCCGCGAAGAGCACGTTCCAGGTGTTGGGCCCTGCACCGAGCCACACGAGGGGCGCCAGCAGCAGGAAGGCGATGGAGGCGTGGTGGCCCGCCAGCGTGACGCCGCGCACCGTGTCGAACTGTCGGCCGTGGGCCAGCTGCCACAGAAACTGGTCGTAGATGCCCTCGTCGAAGTCGAACGTGCCGAACCGGTCGTGACGCAGCACGATGAGGCGGCCCATGGTGATGGTCCAGGCGACGGCCAGCACCATCAGGATCCCGAACGGGACCCGGCGGTCGATGCGGACCGACCGGACGACCTCGGCCAGGCCCCGGTCGTGCGTCGTGCGTGCGGGCTCGGCGCTGACCTCTGAGACGGACACCGAGCCCCCTGACGCGAGTAGGTCCCTGCGGATTGCCTTCCTCGGCGCACGGGGCACACCCGGCCGGAGACGACGCATCAGGCTACCGCCGGGTGTGAAGCGGATCGGACCGCCCCCGCCCTGCGAGCCCGTCGGCGCCTCGCCTCCCGGCCGACCCCGTAGGCTCGACCGGTCGCTCCCCCACCCGCCATGACGCCCACCGCCCCGCCATCACCCGCCACCAGGCACCGCCCCGCCACCCGTGTCCGCCTCTTGGCGGCAGCCGTGCGGGCGAGCGGCGGGGTGTCCCGCAAGCTGGGCCACGGCGGCTCCGTCATCGGCGGCCACGTCGGGCTCCGGCTCGACAAGGACGCCATCGCGCACCTCGCCGAGGGCCGCTGGATCGCCACCGTCTCGGGCACCAACGGCAAGACCACCACCACCCACCTGCTCGCCGCCGCCCTCGGGGCCAGCGGCCGCGTGGTCACCAACGCCGCCGGGGCCAACCTGCGCACCGGCGTGGTGGCTGCCCTGTCGAACGACCTGTGGTGCACCCGCGCGGCCCTCGAGGTCGACGAGGCGACGCTGGCGGTGGTCGCCGCCGAGC
>JADGOP010000473.1 GCA_017882935.1 Actinomycetota bacterium | reverse complement strand
CCGCCCCGAAGGCCGGTCGCCCGGCACCGCCCAAGGCGGGTCGCCCGGCACCGCCCAAGGCGGGTCGCCCGGCACCCCCGAAGGCCGGACGTCCGGCGCCGCCGAAGGCCGCCCGTGCCGCGGCCGGCGGCGAGCGTCCGTCGTGGTGGAAGCGGTTCCTCCGGGCCCTCGGCTTCTCCGGCGACTGACCGGGCCGCACGGGGGTTCCGTGCATCCCGAACACGCGTTCGATAGACTGGGACGATGGCCGTCGCCGTCGCCCCTCCGCTCACCTGGCAGGGCTCGCTCTTCGCCTCCGGAGCGCCCCGCGCCGACACCGACTTCGCCCGGGCCGTGCGCCGCGACCTGGGCGACGGGTCCTGGGTCGAGCACGTCCCCGGCTGGCTGAGCGGCGCCGACCAGCTGTTCACCTCGCTCATCGGCCGGCTCCGGTGGGAGACCCACGAGATGCCGATGTACGGCCAGCTCGTGGCGCAGCCGCGGTTGAGCGCGTGGTGGGCCCTCACCGACGAGAAGGTGCGCCAGCCCGAGCTGGCGGCGCTCGCCGAGGTGGTCGGCCGGCGCTACGGCGTCACGTTCGAGTCGATCGGCGCCAACCTCTACCGCGACGGGCGCGACAGCGTGGCGTGGCACGCCGACCGGCACGCCCGGGCCCCGTCCGACCCCGACGTGGTCATCGCCATCCTCTCGCTCGGCTCACCGCGGCGCTTCCTGCTGCGGCCGCGCGGGGGTGGCCCCTCGGTGGGCTACGTCGTCGCGGGCGGCGACCTGCTGGTCATGGGCGGTGCGTGCCAGCGCGACTGGCAGCACACCGTGCCGAAGATGGCGCACGCCGGGCCGCGCCTCAGCATCACCTTCCGCTACGCCACCCCGTGACGCGTCGGGTCAGGTGGTGGTCCACTGGCTCCAGGGCAGCTGCCAGTCGCCGTAGCCGTTCCACGGGTCGAGCTGCACCGGAGAGTTGTTGACCTGCACCACGTCGCCGGTGTTCGAGAAGTTGTAGAACCACTCGGCGTCGGCGGGCGCCACGTTGACGCAGCCGTGCGACACGTTGGAGTTGCCCTGGGCGCCGGTCGACCACGGGGCGGCGTGGACGAACTCGCCGCTGTTCGAGATGCGCACGTCCCACAGCACCGTCTCGTAGTAGCCGTCGGGCGAGTCGCGGGGGATGCCCACGGTGGCGGAGTCCATGGTGACCGACTGGCTCTTCTCGTTGACCACGTGGATCCCACCCTTGGTGGGGTACTGGTCGCGCCCGGTCGACACGGGCAGGGTGCGGATGGCGGCACCGTTCTGGGTGACGGTCATGGTGTGGGTGTTCACGTCGACGATGGAGATGTGCGAGTCGCCGATGGCGAAGTTGACGGTGCGACCGTCGACGCCCCAGACGCCGTGGCCGGCGTCGAACCCGGCGAAGTCGATCTTGAGGCTGACCTTGGCGTGCGCCGGCCAGAACACCTGCGGGCGCCAGTGCAGCTCGGAGTCGCCGACCCAGTGCCAGCCGCCCACCACGCCGGCGGGCGCGGTGACGGTGAGGCGCTTCTGGAGCGCGGCGTGGCGGTCGGCGGAGACGGGGGAGTTGAGGTCGACGATGATCGGCATGCCCACGCCGTAGACGCCGCCGTCGCCCACGTTGAGCGTGGTGTGGAGGGCCGTGGCCGGCGCGCCGGTGACGAAGTGCCAGCGGCGCGTGACCAGGTGGCCGCGGGTGTCGGTGATCCTGGCCTCGGCCGCGTAGGCCGTGTTGGGCACGAAGTTGCCGGCGGCCACCCAGGCCTTGCCGGTGCTGGAGACCTGGCCCGTGGGGCCGGGGCCGGTGGCCGACCGCACCACCACCGAGGTGATGGTGCCGTTGCGGACCTGCAGCGCCAGCGGGGCGTTGAGCGCCACGCCCTGGGCGCCGTTGGCCGGGCTGGGCGTGATGCTGACCGGGGGCGGGGGCAGCGTGGTGGACGGCGGGGCCGCCTTGGGTGCGCTCGACGCGCACGCCGCCGCTGCAACCACCAGGGCCGCGAGGACGGGCAGGAGCGCCACGGAGCGCGACCGGGTCGATGTCACAATGCACCAGTTTGCCCGACGGTGACCGATCGCGGACGCCACGGTCACCAGATCGTCACGCGCAGCGCCCTGACCAGGCTCGTCGCGTCGCGATGCCCGACGCGACGGTCCCGACCCGTGATACTTGCCGGGTGGCAACGGTGGTCTTGATCGAGGACGACGCGGCGATCCGCACGGCGCTGACCGGTGGCCTCACCCGTCGCGGCCACCAGGTCGAGGCCGCGGCCTCCGGTCTCGAGGGCCTGCGTGTCATCACCGGGTCCCGTCCCGAGGCGGTGGTGCTCGACCTCGGCCTCCCCGACATCTCCGGGATCGACCTGTTGCGGATGCTCCGCGCCGTGAGCGATGTCCCGGTGCTGGTGGTCACCGCTCACGACGACGAGCCCGAGATCATCCGCACGCTCGATGCAGGCGCCGACGACTACGTCGTGAAGCCCGCGTCGGCCGAGCAGATCGACGCCCGGCTGCGGGCGC
>JADGOP010000472.1 GCA_017882935.1 Actinomycetota bacterium | reverse complement strand
GTGACCAGGTCGAGCGCCGGCTCGGCGACGCGCACCACCGTGCCGACGGTGGCGAGCAGGCCCTCGGCCCAGCTGAGGTCGTCGTCGCCCGCCGCAGCGCCACCGGCGATGGCGGCGGCACCGGCGCCCACCAGGGCGGGGGTGTTGGGCATGGCTCGGACGACCGGGGTGCCCGCTGGCAGTTCGGCCTCGATGGCCGCGGTGGTGATCCCTGCGGCGATCGACAGCACGTGCGCGGCCCCACCCGCGGCGCCGAGGGCCCGGGCCGCGGCCGCCACCTGGGCCGGCTTGACCGCCAGCACCGCTCCGTCGGTCGCGACAGGCTCGGCGGTCACGACGAGACCGGGGAACGTGACCCGGAGCTCGGCCTGCCGGGCGGGCGCCGTCTCGACCACGGTGACGTCGGAGGCGTCGGCCCAGCCGTTGGCCAGCAGGCCCGTGAGCAGGGCCTCGCCCATGCGTCCGCCGCCGATGAGCAGGAGTCGCGGGGTCGGTCCGGTCATGGCGGCGCATGGTACCGGTCCGGTGGTGGCGGGCCGGGAACGGTCCCCTGATCGCCGGGGCCGTCCCTTCCCCAAGGGCGACCCCGGCAAGAGTCAAACTACATGAAACATCATGAAAGAGCAACCGGCGATTCTGGGAGTCGGCCGCGCCCCGGGGGGCGCCCTTCACCCCCGCAACCCCGGGCCGGAGCCGGGCGGGCCCGGTCAGCCCTTGAACAGCGAGGCGTAGCCGAGGCGCATGGCGGGGCGGAAGCACAGCTCGACCGCGGCGTAGTGCGCGCCCAGCACCCCGTCGAGCACCTCGTCGTCGAGCCCCTCGACCGGCACGCGCCCCACCAGGTACACCGCGTCCTCGTCGCCGATGGCCAGCTGCACGCCATGGAGGTGCAGGTTGCGCCGCAGGAGCTGCTCGTAGCAGCGCGCCTCGTTCTCGATCGGCGCGGGCATGAGGTAGGTCTCGTGGTGCAGCGTGCGCTGGCGCAACGTCAGCCAGATGCTGAAGACGCCCTTCTCGTCGCTGGTCAGGCGCACGAACCAGCGCTGGGCGCCCGTCTCGTCGCGCTCCACGGCCAGCACCGCTGGGTTGCTGCGCTGCGCCTCCAGCCACGCCTCGACGGTGGCCGCCGCCCGGTCGAGCTCCTCGGGCGACGCCGGCGGTTCGACCATGCGCCGACGTTACCGTCGCCACGTCCCACCCGTCCCACGCGCACCACTTGCCACATCCCCGATTCACCCCTACCGTTCCGCCTCGGAGAAGGGGTGATGCCACATGGCGCAGTCACCAGCACGATCGCGGTTCCTGACCCCTCAGGAAGTCGCCGACATGCTTCGGGTGTCCAAGATGACGGTCTACCGGCTGATCAACTCGCACGAGTTGCCCTCGGTCCGCATCGGCAAGTCGTTCCGCCTGCGCGAGGACGACGTCGATCGCTACCTGGCTGAGCGCTACACCGAAGCGGGCTGAGCCGCGGGTGGACAGCGGGTCCACGGGTGGCCTCACCGCGCCCACCGTCAGCTTCCTGTCCGACTACGGCACGACGGACGAGTTCGTGGGCGTGGTGCACTCGGTGCTGCGCCGCCTGGCCCCCGAGGCCGCCATCGTCGACCTCACGCACGGCATCTCCCCGTTCGACGTGCGGGCCGGTGCGCTGGCGTTGCGCCGCGCCGCCCGCTGGTGCGCGCCGGGCGTGATCCTGGCCGTGGTGGACCCGGGTGTGGGCACGGCCCGCCGGGGCGTGGCGGTGCGGACGGCCGCGGGCCTGGCGCTCGTCGGTCCCGACAACGGCCTGCTGGCGCCCGCCATCGAGGCCCTCGGTGGTGCCGAGCAGGTGGTGGAGCTGGTCGCCCGTCAGGTGCCCGGCGCCAACGCCGCCGGATCCACCTTCGACGGGCGCGACCTGTTCGCGCCCGCGGCGGCCCACCTCTGCCGCGGCGGCATGCCCGACCTGCTCGGCCCGGAGCTCGACCCGGGGTCGCTCACCGCCTCGCCGCTGCGGCGCCCGTTCCACTCGGTGGGCGACGACGGTGCGCCGGCCCTCGAGGCCGAGGTGTGGTGGATCGACCGCTTCGGGAACGTCGAGCTGAACGCCACGCCGGCCGACCTGGGCCCCCTGCTCGAGGCCGCCGACCGTGCCGAGCCCGCGGTGCTGGGCGCCGCGCCGGTGCTGCGCCTCGACGTGGGGGACGAGTCGCTGGCCGCCTACGTGGTGGCGAACTTCGCCGAGGTGCCGGCGGGACGCGTGGGCATCGTCCCCGACTCGCAGGGCCACCTGGCACTGGTGGTCGACCGCGGGTCGGCGGCCGGACGGCTCTGGCTGCACGAGGGCGACGAGGTCCACCTCCGCAGCTGGTGAGTCGCGGCACGCCGGCCGATGGCCGCATGCGGGTTCGCCGCGACACCACGGGGTCGGCGAAGCTGGGGGCGTGCGCCCCGGAACCACCATCGTGCTCGCCGCCCTGCTCGTGCTGATCCTGGGCGCCGCGGTGCTGCAGCTCGTGTTCCTGGCGAACTGACGCCGTCGGCTCGGTCGTTCT
>JADGOP010000471.1 GCA_017882935.1 Actinomycetota bacterium | reverse complement strand
CGAGGACCTGCCGCGGGTGGCGCCGGCCTGACCTGGATCAGACAGGTGGCGGAGGTGGCGCCGGCACCTGCGGCGGCACGACGGGAGGCACCGGAGGAGCGGGAGGCACCGGCACGACCGGCTCCGCCACCGCAGCACCCGCGACAGGGAGACGCACCACGAACCGGATCCCGGCGCCGGCCGCGGACTCCACCCCGATGGTGCCGCCCATCGCGGTGACGAGCTCGCGGGCGATGGCGAGCCCGAGGCCGGTGCCGGACTCCTTGCGGACGGGCTGCGCCTGGGCCACGTAGAGGCGCTCGAAGACATGGGGGAGGTCGGCGGGGGCGATGCCCGGCCCGTCGTCGGTGACCCACATCATCGCCACGTCGTCGTCGACGGCCGCCATGATGTCGATCCGGGTGCGGGCGAACTTCAGGGCGTTCTCGAGCAGGTTGGCCGCCACCTGTGCGAGCCGGTCGCGGTCGGCGAGGACGACGGGCGGCGCACCCGAGGCTCCCGGCGGCGTGGCGACGAGGGCCACGCCGGCTGCCTCGGCCGCCGGTCGGAGGCTGTCGGCGGTCGACGAGACCACCTGCACCAGGTCGACCGGCTCGAGGTCGAGCGAGAAGCTGCGGGCGTCGAGCTTGGCCAGGTCGAGCAAGTCGCGCACGAGCCGTTCGAGCCGCCGCGACTCGGCCAGGATCACGCGTGCCGCCGCCTGCGGGTCGTCGGTGGCGCCGTCGGTGATGGCCTCGGCGTAGCCGCGGATCGAGGTGAGCGGCGTGCGCAGGTCGTGCGACACCGACAGCAGGAACTGCTGCTCGAGGCCACGTGACCGCTCGAGCGCACCGGCCATGGAGTTGATCGCCCGCGACAGGTCGGACAGCTCGTCGTCGGCCGCCGCCGGTGGCTCGGGGACCCGCGCCGAGAGGTCGCCGTCGGCGAGGCGCCGCGTGGCCACGTCGGCCGCCTGCAGCGGGGCGATCAGCCGCCGGCTCAGCCGCATCGAAACCCCGACTGCGAGCAGCAGCACCACGCCGGCGCTGACGAGCAGCCACTGCACGCTCCCCAGGCCGAAGGGGATGCTCCGCGTCAGCACGATCACGAGGTGGCGGCCCTGGCTGTCGGCCGGGCTGGCGGCGGCGGCCCACACCATGCGCGCGCTCTCGCCCGAGACGGTCTGCCCCGCCTGCAGCGCCGCGAGATCGGCGCTGCTCACGGACACGCTGGACGGGACCGAGCCGTCGACCTCGTTGCCCTGGGCGTCGAACACCACCACCGTGGCGTCGGCGAGCTTGAGCGACTGCTTGGCGGCCTTCAGGCGGCGTTGCTGCGCGGCGGCCCGGTTGGCGGCGGGCAGCGCCCGTGGGCGCACGTCCTGCACCAGGACCGACACCAGCGCCTCGGCTTCGTTCGACAGCTCGACCTTGGCGGTGCGGCGCACCTGGAGCCGCGTCAGGACGAGCGTGCCGAGCCCGGTGAGGAGCAGCGCGGCCGCGACCGTGCCGAGGATGGCGAGCGTGAGGCGGCGGCGCACGAGGCTGCTCAGTCGAGTCTGTAGCCGACGCCCCACACGGTGGTGAGGGGCAGGTGGTCGCCGAACTTCTTGCGCAGCTGGCGCACGTGCACGTCGACGGTGCGCTCGTCGCCGATCCAGTCGTCGCCCCAGACACCGTCGAGGAGCTGGCGTCGCGAGAGGGCGATGCCCCGGTTCTCGCCGAGGTACTGGAGCAGCTCGAACTCACGGGCCGCGAGTGGCACCGCCGTGCCGTCGAGTCGGGCCTCGCGGCGCTTCACGTCGACCTCGACCGCGCCGAAGGCGAGCACCGCGGCTGTGTCGGTGGGACGCGGCCCGTCGGCCCGCCGGAGGATCGCCTTCACCCGCGCCACCAGCTCGCGCGGGGAGAAGGGCTTGGTCACGTAGTCGTCGGCGCCGAGCTCGAGGCCGAGGATGCGGTCGATCTCGGTGTCGCGCGCGGTGAGCAGGATGACGGGGATGTCGCTGGTGGCCCGCAGCCTCCGGCACACCTCCAACCCGTCGACGTCGCCCGGCAGGCCCACGTCGAGGATGACGAGGCGGGGACGGCGCTCCGCGATGACCTCGAGGCCACGCTCGCCGGAGTTGGCCTGGTACACGCGGAAGCCGGCCTGGCGCAGGTAGAGGTCGACGAGGTCCGCGATGTTGGGATCGTCCTCGACTACCGCCACCGGTACCGGCTCGCTCCCCATGGGGCGCAATCGTCGCGCACTCGTGGGGCGGCGACGGGACACCACCCGGCCTGGGTGCCCCGTGACGGCCGCACCTACGATCGGCCGGTGCCCTCTCCGCCCCGCCTCGTGAGCCACGGCCTTCCCCTCAAGGCCCACGACCGCGTGGGCCCGGCGCACCTCGCCTACGTCGACTCCGGCGCCCTCGCCGAGGGGCTCCCCACGGTCGTGCTGCTGCACGGCTTCGCCACGCACGCCTTCCTGTGGCGTCGGGTGCTGCGACGCCTCGAGGGCGATGCCCACTGCCTCGCGGTCGACCTGCTGGGCCTGGGCGACACCGAGGTCTCGCCCT
>JADGOP010000079.1 GCA_017882935.1 Actinomycetota bacterium | reverse complement strand
ATGCCGTTCTTCAGGTCGTTGGTGGTGATGGCCATGGGGACCTCGCGTGCGGAGACGTGTCGGGTGGGTGGGACGGCGACGAGCGGCGCGGCCTGCGGACCGGCCGGACGTCAGGCGACCGCCACCAGCTTGGGCGCCAGCGTCAGTGGCCGGCAACCGTCGGAGGTGACCACCACCGTGTCTTCGATGCGGACGCCGCCGTGCTCGGGGAGGTACACACCCGGCTCGACGGTGACGACCGCGCCGGGGGCGAGCGTAGCAGCACCGGTCGCGGCCACCCGGGGGTCCTCGTGGATCTCGAGGCCCACGCCGTGGCCGGTGCTGTGCGAGAACGCCTCGCCCCAACCGGCCTCGTCGATGATGTCGCGGCAGGCCTTGTCGACCGCCGCCACGTCGACACCCGCGGCCACGGCCTCGACCCCGGCCTGCTGGCTGGCGGCCACCACGTCGAGCATGCGGGCCTGCGTGGCCGTGGGCTCGCCGACCATGAGCGTGCGCGTCATGTCGGAGCAGTAGCCGTCGACCGTGGACCCGAAGTCGATGACGACGAGGTCGCCCTCGACGATGCGCCGCGTGCCGGGCCGGTGGTGCGGCATGGCGCCGTTGGGGCCCGCCGCGATGATGGTCTCGAACGAGGTGCCCTCGGCACCGAGGCGACGCATGGCGGTGTCGAGCTCGAGGCCGAACTCGGCCTCGGTGGGCTGCTCGAGCAAGCGGCGGCGCACCGACGCGAGCGCCGCGTCGGCCACTGCGCACGCCGCCTCGATGCGGGCCACCTCGCCCGCGTCCTTGGTCTGGCGCAGGCGGTCGACGAGGGCGTCGGTGGCCACCAGCTCGGCGTCGGGGAACCAGTCGGCGTCGTAGCGGCGCTGCTGGCCCCAGGTGACCGCCTCGGCTTCGAGGCCCAGCTTCTTCAGGCCTGCCGCGGCGGCGAGCACCGCCTGCTTCTGCCCGTCGGCCCCGGCCACGGTGCGTCGGGCGTCGACCCCCGCGGCGGCGAGCTGCTGCTCGGACTGCTCGCCGTACCGGCCATCGGTGGTGAACACCAGCTCGTCGGGCAGCACCAGCAGGAGCGCGGCGGAGCCGGTGAAGCCGGTGAGCCAGCGGACGTTGACGAGGCGGGTGACGAGCAGGGCGTCGCAGCCGGCGGCCGCGACCGCGTCGCGGACCCCGGCGGCGCGAGCGGCCACGTCCATGTCGGGCAGGGTGGCCAGCAGCTGCGCGGCCCGGGCCGCGGAGCCGGCGGGATCGGCCGCGGCCGCGAGCGCCTCGGTGTCGGTGCGGATCACGTTGCTCATCGGTCGCTGCCTTCCTCGGTGGATCCGGCGGGGGGCGGGCGGAGCAGCTCGGCGACCCCGTCGATGGCAAGGCGGTAGCCCGCGCCGCCGAACCCCGCGACCACCGCGGTGGCGATCGGGGAGACGACCGACTCGTGCCGCCACTCCTCACGGGAGTGCGGGTTGGAGATGTGCAGCTCCACCAACGGTCCCTCGAAGGTGAGGAGCGCGTCGTGGAGCGAGCGCCCGTAGTGCGTGAGCGCCGCCGCGTTCACGACCAGCGCGGCACACCGGCCCCGGGCCCCCTGCACCGCGTCGACCAGGTCGCCCTCGTGGTTGGACTGCACGTGCTCGAGGTCGAGTCCGTGCGCGTCGGCGGTGGCGCGCGCCAGCCCGACCAGGTCGTCGAGCGTGGCGGAGCCGTAGATGAGCGGTTGCCGCTCGCCGAGGAGGTTCAGGTTGGGGCCCGAGAGCAGCAGCACGATGGGGCGTGGGGTCATCGGACGGCCTCCAGGGCGTCGAGGAGCAGCGCACGGTCGGCGACGCGGACCGGTTCCACGCCGGCGGGGCCGTCGAGCACGAAGGTGAGCCCGTCGACGGCCTTCTTGTCGCGCCCGAACAGCTCGACCAGCTCGCTGGGCTCGATGCCGGGCGGCAAGGTCATGGGCAGGTCGTAGGCAGCGACGGTGCGGCGGTGCTCGACGACCCGGGCGGCGTCGATGCGCCCCAGCCGCAGCGCCACCTCGGCGGCGTAGACCAGACCGATGGCCACCGCCTCGCCGTGGCGCAGGTCGTAGGCGCTCGCGGTCTCGAGGGCGTGGCCGAGGGTGTGGCCGTAGTTGAGGATGGCGCGGCGGCCGCCCTCGCGCTCGTCGGAGGCCACCACCTCGGCCTTGCAGCGCACGCACGCCGCCACGGCCTCGTCGAGCGAGAGGTCGCGGAGCCCGTCGACGCCGAGGAAGGCGTACTTCGCCATCTCGCCCAGCCCGTTGCGGTACTCGCGGGGCGGCAACGTGGCCAGTGTCTCGGTGTCGCAGAGGACCGCGGCAGGCTGCCAGAAGGCGCCCACCAGGTTCTTGCCCTCGGGCAGGTTCACGCCGGTCTTGCCGCCGATGGCGGCGTCGATCTGCGCGAGCAGGGTGGTGGCCACGTGCACCACGGGGACGCCACGGTGGAAGATCGCCGCGGCGAAGCCGGCCAGGTCGGTGACGAGGCCGCCGCCCACGGCCACGACCACGTCGCCACGGGTGAGGCCCCAGCGGGCGAAGTCGCGGCAGAGGTCCTCGACGGTGCCGAGGTGCTTGTGGTCCTCGCCGTCGGGGATGGTGAAGGTGCGGTGCTCGACGCCCGGGTCGACCGTGACCCCTACGGCCTCCTGGGTGACGATGGCGGCCCGCCGGACGCCGATCGGCAGCACGTCGAGGAGGTGGTGCCGGGCACCGGCGCCGACGCGCACCGGGTAGCTGCGGTCGCCGAGCTCGATCTGGAGCTCGATCACGGCTGCGACCCGGGTGCGGTGGCAGGTGCGTCGGCCGTGGCCCGCGCGAGCTGGGCGCGGTTGCGGGCGGCCTTCTCGGCGTCGATCTGCGAGAAGGCCTCGAACACCATCTCGGCCAGCTTCTTCTTGGGCTTCTCGACGTCGCGGTGCACCGGGTCGACGTCGACGACCAGGTCGGCGACCTCGGCGTAGAGGTGGTTGCGCTCGGCGGCGTGGCGGTCGAGCACCACGCGCGGGTCGGCGTCGAGCAGCGGCCGGTGGTCCTTGTTGGCCTTCTGCGCCACGCGGTTGGCGACGAACGCCGGGCTGGCACGCAGCCACACCACGGTGACGTCGGGGCCGTTGAGCAACGCCCGGCCGGCCTCGGTGCACACGATGCCGCCGCCCGTGGCGATGACCGAGGGGTCGTCGCTGGCGAGGAGCTGGGCCAGCACGTCGACCTCCCTGGCACGGAACGCGACCTCGCCCGAGTCGTCGAACCACTGCCGCACGGTGCGGCCGGTGGTGACGGCGAGGGCCTCGTCGGCGTCGATGAAGGGCCGCTCGAGGCGGGCCGCCAGCTTGCGGCCGACGGTGGTCTTGCCCGACCCCATGAGCCCGACCAGCGCGAGGTGCCTCCGGAGCTGCACCTCAGCCAAGGGGGCCCTCGCGCAGCGCGGCCGAGAACGAGCCCGCGTTGCGGACGAACTCCGCGACGGAGTCGCCACCGAACTTGCGGGTGGCCTCGCCGGCGAGCACCAGGGCCACCATGGTCTCGGCGACCACGCCCATGGCCGGCACCGCGGTGACGTCGGTGCGCTCCTTGAACGAGACGGTGGACTCCTTGGTGACCACGTCGACCGTGCCGAGCGTGGGCCGGTTGAGCGTGGCGAGCGGCTTCATGGCGGCTCGGGCCACCAGCAGCTCGCCGGTGGAGATGCCGCCCTCGACGCCCCCCGCCAGCGCGCTGGTGCGCTGGTAGCCGTCGGCCGCGTCGTAGACGATCGGGTCGTGCGCATCGCTCCCCCGCCGCCCGGCGACCTCGAAGCCGTCGCCGATCTCCACGCCCTTGACGGCCTGGATGCTCATGAGCGCCTGGGCGAGCAGCGAGTCGAGCTTGCGGTCCCAGTGCACGTGGCTGCCGAGCCCGACGGGCACGCCGTAGCCCAGCACCTCGACCACGCCGCCCAGCGAGTCGCCCTCCTTGGCCGTGGCCTTGATCTCTTCGATCATGTCGGCCTCGGCGCCCGGGTCGAAGCAGCGCACGGGCGACTCGTCGACCACGGCGAGGTCGGCCGGCGCGGGCCGCTTCAGGTCCGAGGCGCGCACCGGTCCCATCTGGATGACGTGGGAGATGACCTCCACCTCGAGCTCGCGCAGCAGCAGCTTGGCCAAGGCGCCCGCCACGACCCGCGCTGCCGTCTCGCGGGCCGAGGCCCGCTCGAGGACGTCGCGGGCGTCGGTGAAGCCGTACTTCTGCATGCCCGCCAGGTCGGCGTGGCCGGGACGGGGCTGGGTGAGCGGCGCCTGCGTGGCGCCGGCCTCGACCGCCATCTCGGCGTGCCACTTGTCGGAGCGGGTCCACTCGGAGTTGGCGATCTCGACGGCCACCGGTGACCCCAGGGTGCGGCCGTGACGGACCCCGCCCACGATGGTGACCTCGTCCTGCTCGAAGCGCATCCGCGGACCGCGGCCGTAGCCCAGGCGACGGCGCCCCAGCTCGACCTGCAGGTCGTCGACGCCGACGGCGAGGCCGGCGGGCAGGCCTTCGACGATGACGACGAGGGCGCGCCCGTGGGATTCACCGGCGGTGAGGAAGCGGAGCACCTCGCGAATCTACCGGTCGGCCTCGGCTCGCCCGAACCGCGTTGCGCGCACTCGGAGCTACAGCCCTGCCGTGAGCTGCGCGCTGAACGCCACCGCGATCACGCACCCGAGGGCCAGCCACGGCCCGAAGGGGAACGCCCGCCGCCGGTCGCGCGACACCAGCAGCACCCCGATGCCGACCACCGACCCGAGGATCCCCGCCGCGCCCAGGCCGTAGATCGGGAGCACGATGTGGATCCAGCCGAGGTACAGCCCGAGGATGCGGCCCAGCTTCACGTCGCCGTAGCCCATGCCCTTCGGCGAGATGAGCCACATCAGCGCCAGCACGCCGTAGTAGCCGGCGGCACCGACGAAGGCCCAGAGGAGGTGCCGGGGCTGGTGCTCGACGAGCGCGATCACCACGAGCAGCGGGACCGAGGCGTAGAGCACGGGGAAGGTGATGCGGTCGGGAAGGCGGAACGTGAAGAGGTCGATCACCGACAGCGCCAGCAGCGCCGAGAACAGGAACAGGTACGGCAGCACCGGGAGGTGAGGGCCGAAGCGCACCGCTGCCACGACCCAGAGCACGCCGTTGGCGACCTCGACCACGGGTTGCCACCAGCCGAACGGGGACCCGCACGAGCTGCACGTCGAACCGAGCGCCATGGTGCCGAACACGGGCAGGAGGCCCGCCGCCGGCATCGTCGCGTCGCACTCGCGACAGCGCGACCACGGTGGTCGGAACGGCCGGTCGCCGGGCCCCCGCAGGATGAGGACGTTCACGAACACACCCGTCACGAGGCCACCCAGCCCGCAGGCCGCGACGAAGAGGGCTCGAGACATGGTCAGCGACCCTATCCCCGGGGTCCGGACCGTCTGGTCACCCCGGCGACGACGACGGCAAGGTCAGTTGCGGACGGAGGACAGGAACTGACGCAGCACGTCGCGGTCGATGTGACCGTCGGGCACGACGTTCAGGGCCGCCTCGATGGCGACGGGGTCGGCCTTGCGCGCCGCGGCGACCAGCACCGCCCGCTCGTCGTCGGAGAGCTGCTCCCACTCGTGCGCCATGCGCGCCCGGTCGGCGGGCTCGGCGCCCGGCCACACCGGGACACCCAGCAGCTCGTCGGCGTGGAGTTCGCCGTCGCCGGCCCGGGGGCCGGCGACGGCTTCAGCGAAAGGGTCGACGGGGACCTCCCCGTCGTCGCCATCACCGGATGCTCCGGGAAGCGGCTCGGGAAGGTCGTCGGTTGCCGCGTCGTCACCGAACAGGCCGCTCTCGTCGGGCGCGTCGCCCAGCGTGGGCAGGTCGGCGTCGCCGCCCCGCGCGGTGGAAGGCGCGGCGGCGTCGGTGGAGATCACGATGAGGCCGTCCTCGGCCAGGCCCGACACGGCCCGGCACACGGGTAGCTCACGCAAGTCGAGGGTGTCGCCCAGCTGGCGCACCGTGGTGCCGTGCCCGATGGCCACGAGGTGCCGCCACCGCTCACGCGTGACGATGGTCTGCTCGTCGGGCAGGTCGTCGGCGAGGGTGACGGTGACGTCGAGCGAGGGGATGGTCTGCGCCAGCTCGCGCCACTCGTCGAAGAGCTGCTGCGAGTCGGTGATCAGGCCCTCGACCTCGGTGGGGTCGGTGGGGCTCGCCGCCAGGTCCTCCGGGTCGAACAGGAACGAGCCGTCGTCGAGGCGGAGCAGCTCGAACAGCACGTCGGTGGAGGTGTCGGTGGCGGCCATCGAGGCCTCACCGTCGACCACTCCGCCGTCGTGCAGCCACAGGCTGCCGCTGCCACGGTCGCCCTGCACCAGGAGGCGACCAGATTTCTTGGTGGACGCCAACAGACGCAGGACGTCTGGGAGTGCAAAGGTGTCGAGGGTTCCCTGCAGGGCCACGGAGACCTCCGGAAGACGGGATGTGCGGGGTGTTGGCGCTCCTATCGGCACGTGGAGCCCGAACTTCAAACTCTCGGCCCGGCTCGCGGCACCGCGCGCACGCGTCGTGCGGTCAGTCTCCGGGGCGTGCGGGCGCGGGGCCGCCTGCGGCACCTGCGGCGCGCAGCCCCGCCACCGCGGCCGCGGACATGGCTTCGAGGGGAGGGTCCTCTCCGGTCCAGTGCCGGAAGGCGTGGGCCGCCTGGTGGATCAACATGCCGAGGCCGTTGACGGCGACCACCTCGCGGGCCCGTGCGGCGGCCATCAGGGGTGTGGTGAAGGGGTTGTAGATCATGTCGACGAGGAGCTGTCCGGGCGACAGCAGCTCGGCCGGGAAGGGCAGGTCGCCCGCGGGCCCCGCGCGACCAGCATCGAGGGGCTCGGCCTCGGCGCCGGGCACCAGCGCCACGACCGGTGGGGCCACGCCCGCCATCCCCACGGGTGTGGCGTTCACCACGAGGTCGGCCGTGGCCACGTCGTCGATCGCCGCCACCCGCCCGACCCGACCGGCGAGCGCGGCCGCGCGCTCGGCGCGTGCGGCGGTGCGGTTGACCACGGCGACGTCGGACGCCCCCGCGGAGGCGAGCGCCCGGACGGCGGCACGGGCCGCACCTCCCGCGCCGATCACCACGCACCGGCGGCCGTCGGGGTCGAACCCCTCGTCGACCCGCAACGAGTCGAGCAGCCCCGCGCCGTCGGTGTTGTGCCCCACGACCACGTCCCCGCGCCAGGTGACGCAGTTCACCGCCCCGAGCGCGTCGGCCTCCGCCGACCGCTCGTCGACGGCAGCGAACGCGGCCTCCTTGTGCGGCATCGTCACCGACAGGCCACCGATGCCCAGGGGGCGCACCGCCGCCACGGCGGCCTCACCGTCGGCGGCGGCGACCTCGAGCGCCACGAACACCCAGTCGAGCCCCGCCGCGCCGAACGCGGCGTTGAGGATGACGGGCGACAGCGAGTGCCGGACCGGGCTGCCGATGAGCGCGGCCAGCCGGGTGCTCCCGCGCGGCGCGCCGGGGCCGCTCACCCGCAGCCCAGGCCCGCGTCGTGACAGGCCTGCTTGGCCCGCTCGAAATCGGCGTCGGTGACCGCGAAGACGTGCTGCGGCCGGCCCTTCGCGTCGTTGTGCACGTCGCGCACGTAGTAGAGCCACGGCCCGGTGGCCGGGTGGAGCGCGGCGTTCAGCGCGAACTCACCGGGCGCGGTGATCGGGGTCGGCGGCAGGCCCGTCTGGCGGCGGGTGTTGTAGGCCGACGTCGACTCGAAGTCGACCGGCTGCCCGGTGATCGAGGACAGGTAGCGCGAGGTGGCGTCGACGCCGAGGGGCATGCCCTGGGCCAGGCGGTTGTAGATCACCCGGGCGATCTTCGGGGCCTCGTCGGGGTTGCCGGCCTCGGCCTGCACGAGCGAGGCGACGGTGATGACCTGGTAGGGCGTGAGGTGGAGCTGGGCTGCGCCGGCGCGGAGGTCGAGCGCGGTGGCCTCCTGGTCGAGCCGGTCGGCCATGGCGGTGAGGGTGCGGTGCACGCTCTGGCCCTCGACCACCGAGTAGGTGGCCGGGTACAGCAGCCCCTCGTAGTTCGAGGAGCCGGCGGGCAGGAACGGCGACGGCACGCGGCGGGCGGCGAGCTCCGCGCGGATGGCCGCCTCGGAGAAGCGGGGCACGCGCTGGTGCAGCCGGGCCACGATCTGCTTGATCGTGAACCCCTCGGGGATCGACACGGCGACGATCGGCAGGGGTGGTGGCCCCTTGGACAGGATGGCGATGGCGCGGTCGTCGGAGATGTTGGTGGGGAGCACGTAGCGGCCCGCCTCGAACGGGCCCTTGCCGCGATAGCTCACCCAGTAGCGGAACACGCTGCCGTTCGGGATCACGCCCTTCTGGTGGAGCAGGGCGCCGATGTCGGCGGTGGACGCGCCCTTGGGCACGACGACCTTCACCGTCGACCCCGCCGAGCCACCGGGGTCGACCTGCGAGTGCACCCACCACAGGCCGCCGAGCACCACCACGACGACCACCACGAGCAGCGCGCCCAGCACCGCGAAGGTGCGGCGCCGGCGCTGCCTGCGCCGGCGGGCGCGCGCAGTTCCGGGGCGCGGCTGGCTGCCCGGCGTGCGACC
>JADGOP010000470.1 GCA_017882935.1 Actinomycetota bacterium | reverse complement strand
GCCGAGCGGTTGGAGGCCGAGCGGATCGAGGCCGAGCGGCTGGCCGCGGAGCAGGCGGAGGCCGACCGCCTCGCCGCGGAGCAGGCGGAGGCCGACCGCCTCGCCGCGGAGCAGGCCGAAGCCGAGCGCGTCGAGGCCGAGCGGCTCTCGGCCGAGCAGGCGGAGGCCGAGCGCGTGGCCGCCGAGGAGGCCGAGACCAAGGCCGCCGAGGCTGCTGCTTCTGCTGCCGCCGCGGAGGAGGCCGAGGCCGGACCCGACGCCACGACCGACCCCGACGACCCCGGGCCGAGCTACCTGTTCGACCGGCTGGCCGCCGCGTCGGTCCCCCTGGCCGACCGCAAACCCGGCGGGTTGGGCGACCTCACCCCCGGCACGGTCATCGTCCTTCCCGAGGAGCCGCCCGAGGGCATGGACCGCGTCGACCTGGCAGGTGTCGAGTGGCGCGTCATCGTGCGCGGCGGGCGCGGCGACACGTTGGGGTCCATCGCCGACCGCCTCGACCTCTCCCTCGAGACCGTGCAGGCCGTGGTCGACGGGCTGTGGTGCCGGGGCCTCGTCGCCACGGTGCACCCCGAGGTCGCCGCCCCCGCCTGACCGTCGCTGTACGCCGCCCGGTTCGAGAGCGCAACGGCGCCACGCTCCGCCGTACGCTGACGCGGTGCCCCGCCTGCGCATCGCCCTCTGCCAGCTCGACACCCGTGTCGGTGACCTCGACGGCAACACCGATCGCGTCCTCGACGCGCTCGGCCGTGCCGAGGACGCGGGCTGCGACGTGGCCGTGTTCCCCGAGCTGGCCCTCACCGGTTACCCGCCCGAGGACCTGGTCCTCAAGCCGGGGTTCATCGCCGACAACCGGCGGGCGCTCGAGAAGGTGGCGGCCCGCTCCGACCACTGCGTGGCGGTGCTCGGGTTCATCGACGCCGACCGCGACCTCTTCAACGCCGCGGCGGTGTGCGCCCACGGCGAGGTCCAAGGCGTCTACCGCAAGCAGGAGCTGCCCAACTACGCCGTGTTTGACGAGTTGCGCTATTTCACGCGCGGCACCGGGGCCGGCGAGCTCTTCCTCATCGGCGGCGTGCGCGTCGGCGTGTCGATCTGCGAGGACGCGTGGAACCCCGACGGGCCCATCGCCCAGCAGGCCGCGGGCGGCGCCGAGCTGGTGGTCAACCTCAACGCCTCGCCCTACTACGAGGGGCGCCTCGCCGAGCGCGAGCGGATGCTCGCCACCCGTGCGGCCGACGCGTCGTGCGCGCTGGTGTACGTGAACCAGGTCGGTGGGCAGGACGAGCTGGTGTTCGACGGCTCGTCGCTGGTGTTCGACGCGTCCGGTGGCCTCGTCGCCCGCGCCCGGCAGTTCGTCGACGAGGTGGTCACCGTCGACCTCGACGTGCAGCCGGTGTTCCGCAAGCGCCTGCTCGATCCCCGTGGCCGGGCCCATGCCACGCCGCTTCCCGTCGTCGACGTCACGCGGTCCGGCGCGGCGGTGCCGCCGTCGCGCTCGGTCGACGCTCCCGTGGCCGGGCTCGACGCGCAGGGCGACGGGCCGGCCGCCGACCCGTCCTCGATCGCGCCTGTCCTCGAGGCCGACGCCGAGGTGTACGAGGCGCTGGTGCTCGGCACGCGCGACTACGTCGAGAAGAACGGCTTCACCGACGTGGTCATCGGGCTGTCGGGCGGCATCGACTCGTCGATCGTGGCGGCCATCGCCACCGACGCCCTCGGGCCCGAGCGGGTGCACGGCGTCGCCATGCCGAGCCGCTACTCGTCGGGGCACTCCGAGTCCGACGCGGCCGGGCTCGCGGCGAACCTCGGCATTGAGGTGCGCACCATCGCCATCGAGCCGGGCCACGCCGCGCTGCTCGACATGCTGGCGCCGTCCTTCAACGGCCGCGAGGCAGACCTCACCGAGGAGAACCTCCAGTCGCGCATCCGGGGCCTGCTGCTCATGGCGCTGTCGAACAAGTTCGGCTGGCTGGTGCTCACCACCGGCAACAAGAGCGAGATGGCCGTGGGGTACTCCACGCTCTACGGCGACACGGCCGGAGGCTTCGCCCCGATCAAGGACGTGCTCAAGACGCGGGTCTACGACCTGTGCGAGTGGCGCAACACGCAGGCGGGCACCGACGTCATCCCGCGGGGTGTGCTCGACAAGCCGCCGTCCGCCGAGCTCCGCCCCGACCAGCGCGACGCCGACAGCCTGCCGCCCTACGACGAGCTCGACGCGGTGCTGCGCCCCTACATCGAGCGCGACTCCACGGCCGCCGACCTGCTCGCCGCGGGCTTCGACGCCGACCTGGTGCACCGCGTCACGCGGCTGGTCGACCTGGCCGAGTACAAGCGGCGTCAGACGCCACCCGGGGTGCGGGTCACGGCGAAGGCGTTCGGCAAGGACCGTCGTCTGCCCATCACCAACGGGTACCGCGGCTGACACACGACGGGCCGGCGGTCCGCGGTGGTGACTGAGGCGAGTTGGCCTCTGCGGGTGGTGACGCGACCCTAAATCTGGGTGAAAAGCCTGGTCATCGACGTGCGTGGCAATCCCGGCGGGCTCGCCGCCAG
>JADGOP010000469.1 GCA_017882935.1 Actinomycetota bacterium | reverse complement strand
GGTGAGGTCGCGGACGAGGGGGCGGAGCTCCTCTCCCTCGCCGGGTCGGGCGACGAGGCCCAGCACCAGTCGCGTCGACGGGGTCGCCGTCACCCCGTCGGCCCCACGAGCGTCTCGACGACGGCCGCCCACGAGAGCTTCGCGGCGCGGGCGCGACCGGCGGCACCGAGCTCGGCGGCGAGGTCGGCGTCGGCGGCGAGGCGGTCGATGGCGTCGGCCATGGCCTGCGGGGTGCCGTCGGTGACGAGGCCCGTGACCTCGTGCTCGACCCACTCGAGCACGCCGCCCGAGTCGGGCGTGGTGATCACCGGCTTGCCGGCCAGGAACGCCTGCAGCGTGGCGTAGCCGTAGTCCTCGTCGAAGGGGGAGTAGACGACCGCCCGCGCGGTGGCGAGGCGGGCGACCAGGTCGTCGTCGGGCACGAAGCCGGTCATCTCGATGGGGCGCCCGAGCCCCGCCGCGGCGAGCTCGGCGATGCGGTGCTCGAGCTGCGGCGCGAACGAGCCCCGGCCCATGAGCACGCCCCGGGCGTTGCCCGATGCCAGGCCCATGGCCTCGACGAAGAGGTCGGGCCGCTTGTTGCCCTCGAGGCGGGTGATGCAGAGCACCTCGTCGCCGAAGGCACCTTCGTGGATGCGGTCGGCGAGCGGCGGTGGGTGGTAGAGCGGCTCGGCGTCGAGGCCGTTGTAGCGGGCCAGGCGGGCCGCCACGACACCGGAGTTGGCGTAGCGGCGCTCGGCCTCGCCCAGCGCAGCCGTGTCCCAGGCGACGAGCTCGGCGTGGACGGCGAGCGAGGTGTCGTCGAGGCCGAAGTCGCTCCAGGGCTGGCCCAGGCCGTCGTACGCCCCGCGGTGCTGGTGCAGCACCCAGGCCACCTTGCGCGGGTGCCGGGCGAAGTAGGACGGGAAGTTGAGGGTGATGGCCAGGTCGAAGTCGAGCGGCACGAGGCGCCACGCCGCGGCGGCATCGAGGATGCGGTCGCGGTCCCACGCGGTGGGGAGCACCACCGGCTCGACCCGGTGGCCGGCCTCGCGCAGCGCCGTCACGAGGTTGGCAAGGTGCAGCTCGGCGCCGCCTTGCGTGAAGGGCACCTGGGTGCCACAGACGCAGATGTCCACGGCCGTGGAGTCTCGCGCACGGGTCCGCGCGCCCCGGTCCCGGGCTCGACGTGGGTTCCCGGAGGGGTCACCGGGCTCCACTACAATCGCGCCACCGTGACCTCACGCCGGCTCGCCCTGATCCCCCCGCGCTACGGGCCCGACGTGGTCGGTGGCGCCGAGCTCCTCATCCGTGAGCTCGCGCACGGCCTCGCCGATCGTGGCTGGGAGGTCGAGGTGCTCACCACCTGCGCCAACGACCACTACACGTGGGCCAACGTGTACCCCGCGGGCGTCGAGCTCGACGGCAAGGTCACCATCCGGCGCTTCCCGGTGGTCAAGGACACCTCGGGCGAGGTGCGCCACCGCGTCGAGCAGCTGCTGCAGCAGGGCCAGCACCCGTCGCTCCCCGAGCAGGAGCTCTGGATGAACGACGGGCTCCGCGTGCCCGAGCTGTTCCACCACCTCCTCGACGAGGCCGAGCAGTACCGCGCCATCATCCCGGCGCCGTACCTGTTCTGGACCACGTTCGTGGGCGGCCAGGTCGCACCCGACCGCACCATCCTCATGCCCTGCCTGCACGACGAGGCCTACGCCCGGCTCGAGCTCTTCGAGCCCCTGTTCAACGGCGTGTCCGGGCTGTGGTTCCTCACCGAGCCCGAGGCCGAGCTCGCCGCCGAGCTGTTCGACATCCCGCGCTCCACCGTCATCGGCTCGGGCTGCGAGATCCCGGAGCGCTACGACCCCGAAGGCTTCCGGCAGCGCCACGGCATCACCGGCCCGTTCGTGCTCGCCGGTGGGCGACGCGAGGGGGCCAAGGGCTGGGACGGGCTGATGGAGGGCTTCACCCGCGTCGCGCGCGACGGCGTCGACCTCACCCTCGTCACCTTCGGCGTGGGCGAGGTCCACCCGGAGCCCGACGTGGCCGACCGCATCCTCGACCTCGGCTTCCTGTCCGACGCCGACCTGTCCGACGCCTACGCCGCGGCCGACGCCTACCTCCAGCCCTCGGTGATGGAGAGCTTCTCCCGCACGGTCATGGAGTCCTGGCTGGCCGGCACGCTCGTCATCGCCAACGGCGGCAGCGCCGTGGTGCGCTGGCACTGCGACCGGTCCGGGGCCGGCCTCGTCTACGACGACGACTACGAGTTCGACCAGTGCCTGCGCTTCGTCGCCGACGCTCCGCACCTCGCCTCCGAGGTGGCCGCGCCGGGCCGCCAGTACGTGCTCGACAACTACACCTGGCCGGTCACCCTCGACCGCGTCGAGGCCAGCCTCGAGGCCTGGCAGTGAGCTCACTCGTCGTGGCCGAGGCGCCCACCGTCGACGTCGTGCCCGAGCGCATCCTGCTCGTGTCGCCCTACGCGCCCTACCGAGACGGCATCGGCTCCTACGCCGTGCAGCAGGTGCGGGCGCTGCGCCGCGAGGGCCACCACGTCGAGGTGCTCTCGCCCCGGCCGTCG
>JADGOP010000468.1 GCA_017882935.1 Actinomycetota bacterium | reverse complement strand
CCACAGCACCTCGGCGAACACGATGAACGGCCAGTGCCACAGGTACCAGCCGTACGAGACGTCGCCCAGCCACACGATCGGTCGCACCTGGAGGAGCTGCGGCACGCCCCGGAGGCTGACGGTGCCGGCGATGATGAGCAGCACGGTGGCCCCGACGGGGATCAGGGCCGCGACGCCGGGGAAGACGGTGGTGGCGCTCAAGGTCTGCGACATCACCACCACGAGCACCGCGCCCACCACGCCCAGCCCGATCGCCACGGCGGGGCGGATGCGCCGGACGGCCGGTTCGGCGAGCGCCACCAGGCCGCCGGCCGCGAACTCCCAGGCCCGGGCGGGTGCCAGGTAGAAGGGGAGCCGAGTGGTGTGCGATGCGTAGGTGAGCCACACCTCGAGGCCGAACGACAGCAGCGCGCCGGCGAACAGCAGCTCGATGCAGGTGCGCCGCACTGACCGTCGGGCGGCGAGGCGCTGCCCCAGCCGCCACGACACCAGCAGGAACGCCGGGAAGACGAGGTAGAACTGCTCCTCGACCGCGAGCGACCACATGTGCAGCAGGGGCACGCTCGCCGCGGGCGCGTTGAAGTACCCGTTGGGGAGCAGGAAGAGCCCGAGGTTGGCGGCGAACACCGAGGTGGCGATGCCCACCATGGCCGTCTGCTGCTGGGTGTTCATGGGCCCGAGCAGCAGCACCGAGGCGAGCGCGACGAAGACGATGAGCACGCCCATCGCCGGGAGCAGCCGGCGGGCCCGGCGCGAGTAGAAGGACACGAAGCCGATGCCGTCGTCCTGCTCGAGCTCCCCGAGCAGCAGCCGGGTGATCACGAACCCGGAGATGACGAAGAACATGTCGACGCCTGCGTAGCCGCCACTCACGGGGAGGCCGGCATGGAACGCCACGACGAGGCCGACCGCGACGCCCCGGAGGCCCTGGATGTCGAGCCGGCGAGTGGTCACGGGTGCAGGCGCGTCGGCGACCACGACGTCATCGGCGAGCACGGCGTGACCGTATCCGACGCGAGACCCGTCCCGACCGGCACCCCACCGTCCACGGCGGTGCCGCGTCCGCGGCTCAGACGTGGGTGAACAGGTGGGTCCGGAGGCGCTCGAGGCTCTCGAGGTCGTGCACGTCGGTGGGCAGGAACGGCACCCGGACCACCGGCGCGGGCTCGATCGACTCGGCCAGCCCGGCGAGGTGGGCCTCTTCCCGGGCGCTCACCAGGGCGAAGTCCCCGAGGTTGGTGAGGAGGTCGCCCAAGTCGGTGCCGGCGAACGCGCGGGCCCGCTCACGGAGGCCCTCGGGCGGCTCGTCGGTGAAGTGCGGGTGCATGCGGTTGACGATGAGGGCCTGGACCGGCAGGCCGGCTTCGGCCAGGCGATCGGCGAAGAACTGCGCCTCCTCGACGGTGTCACGCCGGGGTGCGGCCACCAGCACGAACGACGTCGCCGGGTCGGACAGCAGCTCGAGGACCTTGCCGGCCCGCTGCCGGAACCCCTCCTCCATCCCCTGGAACGCCTGGAAGAACGCCAGCGCGTCGTCGAACACCTCGGCGCCGATGACCTTCGAGACGGTGTGGACGAAGGCGTGCGCCGCCACGTTGACGGCCTTCATCACCCCACGGGTGGGCGCCATGAGCGTGCGGTACAGGCGGTGGTCGAGGAAGTGGGTGAGGCGGCGCGGCGCGTCGAGGAAGTCGAGGGCGTGCCGGGTCGGCGGCGTGTCGACCACCACCACGTCGAAGTCGTGGCTCTCGTGGAGCGAGTAGAGCTTCTCCATGGCCATGTACTCCTGCGTGCCCGACAGGGCGCCGGAGATGTTGCGGTAGAAGCGGTTGTCGAGGATGCGGGCCGCCTGGCCGGGGTCGGACGAGTAGGTGCTGACCAGGTCGTCGAAGGTTCGCTTGGTGTCGAGCATCACCGCCGACAGCGTGCCGTCCCAGGGGCCCTCGACGGGCTTGGGCTCGTTGCCGATGTCGGAGAGGCCGAGCGCGTCGGCCAGCCGCTTGGCCGGGTCGATGGTGACCACCACCGCACGGCGGCCGCGTCGGGCGGCTTCCATGGCCAGCACGGCCGCGGTGGTGGTCTTGCCGACCCCGCCCGACCCGGTGCAGATCACGATGCTGCTCGACATGACGAGCTCGTCGAGGTTCACGAGGCGGCGTCGTCGATCTTGGGCGCACCGACGCCGAGCGCGGTGGGGTCGACGCCGGCGACCCCGTCGAGCAGGGCGTCGGACAGCGCCTCGAGCTCGGCGGGCCCCAGGTCGGCGTCGAACAGGAAGGGCAGGTGGATCTGTGGCAGCGGGAGCAGCTCGTTGAGGCGCTCGAGCTGGTGGTCCTGCAGGTCGCTGCGCCGCTGGCGGAACTCGGCCGCCTCGGCGAGCGCCCTGGCCTCGCCCCGGCGGAGCTCGGCGCCCGCCTCCTTGGCCGCGGCGGTGGGGTCGGCGCCGATGCCGGGGAGGTGGGGGTACAGGCCGTTGACGACCACCGGCCCGAGGATCACGCCCACCCGGTCCTCGAGCTGGTAGGCGGTGTCGACCAACTCGTTGACCGGGGTCTCCTCG
>JADGOP010000078.1 GCA_017882935.1 Actinomycetota bacterium | reverse complement strand
TGCGACGCGGTCAGCACCGTCGTGGGGGCGACCACCACCGCGCCACACGTGATGCGCCGGCGGGCTGCGCCCGCCTGGTCGCGGCTGGTGATCGAGGCGTAGTACGTCCACTTCGCAGGATCGACGAGCGTGCCGTGGAAGATCGTGGGCCCGACGCGGGCGGGGCGCCGCGGCGGGGCGGCACCCAGCAGCACGACCGCGGCCAGCGCGACCGCCCACACCCTCACGAGCGTGGCTCAGTCGCCTTCGAGGTAGTCGCGGAGCTTCTGGCTGCGATGGGGGTGGCGCAACTTCGCGAGCGTCTTGCTCTCGATCTGGCGGATCCGCTCGCGGGTGACGCCGAACTGCTTGCCGACCTCTTCGAGCGTGTGGGGCGTGCCCTCGCCGTCGAGGCCGAAGCGCAGGCGCACCACCTGCTGCTCGCGCTCGTTGAGCTCGCCGAGGGCCTCCTTGACCGCATCGTTGAGCATCTGGCGGGCGGCCTCCTCGTCGGGCGCCTCCGCCTGCTGGTCCTCGATGAAGTCGGAGAGGTTCGAGTCGTCGGCTTCGCCGACCGGCGAGTCGAGCGAGAGCGGGTCCTGCGAGATGCGCAGGATCTCGCGCACGCGCACCGGCGTCATGTCGACGCGGGCGGCGAGCTCTTCGAGGGTGGGCTCGCGCTCGAGGTCCTGGAGCATCTGGCGCTGGACCCGGTGGACGCGGTTGATGGACTCGACCATGTGGACCGGGATGCGGATGGTGCGCGCCTGGTCGGCGATGGCCCGGGTGATGGCCTGGCGGATCCACCACGTGGCGTAGGTGGAGAACTTGAAGCCCTTGGTGTAGTCGAACTTCTCGACCGCCCGCATCAGCCCGAGGTTGCCCTCCTGGATGAGGTCGAGCAGGGCCATGCCGCGGCCGTTGTAGCGCTTGGCGATGGAGACGACGAGGCGCAGGTTGGCCTGAATCAGCTCCTGCTTGGCCAGCTCGCCGTCGCGGGCGAGCCGTTCGAGCCGCCGGCGCTCGGCGAAGCTCAACGAGTCCGAGGCGCCTGCGGCCTCGAGGTCGGCGAGGCGCACCGACGCCTGGCTGCCGGCCTCGATGCGCTTGGCCATGGCCACCTCTTCGGTGGCCGACAGCAGCTGCACGCGGCCGATCTCCTTGAGGTACACGCGCACGGGGTCGGCGGCCGCGTTGCTGTGGCGGTCGGTGCCGGCGGTGGACGTGCGGGTGCCCGGGCGGGGTCGGCGGCGGGCCCGCCTGGCGGCCACCTCGTCGGGGTCGTCGGGGTTGGCCAGCGCGTCGGGGCCATCGAGCAGGTCGGGCCGCAGCGCGGTGACCTCCTCGTCGAACTCGTCGTCGTTCGTCTCGGCGACGGCGTCCGCCTCGACGACCGCGCCGTTGGTGACGGTGGTGGTCGACAGCTCGACCTCGAGGGTCTCGAGGACCACTTCGGCGATGGCGTCGAGGGAGCCGGGCTCGGCGGCCTTCACGGCATCGGCCAGGGCCTGCACCTCGACCGGGTCGAGGTCGATGCGATCGAGCTCGACCAGGGCCGCGGCCGCGAGCTCGAGGGCTTCGGCGACCTCGGTCGGCGAAGCCGGCGCGTCGGTAGCACCCCGTGTCGATGGTGCACTCAGTTGCGATTCCGGCCCTGGCGACGAGTCGGGCCCGGGGAAGGGATCTTCCACGGTCTCGGCTGCCTCCCGGGACGGAGGTGAGGCGTACGTCATGCCCTCTCCCCGGCCCACGTCACGAGCCAGGCTACCAACTGTCCCTCGGGCGGGAGTCCGGCGATGGGGTCCTCGCGAAGTTCCTCGAGTCGGAGCTTGAGCCAGCCGATCGTCGCGGCGTAGTCGAGAGGGTCGTCGGCGCGCCTGGCTTCACGCTCGAGGGACACCAGCGCACGCTGTGCGGCACGGTCCACGAGGCGCGAGGCCACGTCGGCCGCCTCCGCGTCGGAGGCCTCCACGGCAAGGCGGGCGAGCAGCTCAGCGGCGTCGGGGCCCACGTGGCCGACGGCGACGTGGAGGTCGCCGTCGGCGACGGACAGGGCATCGAAGGCCTCACGGTGCACGTCGTCGTCGAACAGCACGGAGTCGAGGAGGCTGAGCCCAGCGGGGTCGTGGACGGCCACGCGGAGGGCCTCGGTCTCGACCACGTCGGCGCGGTTGGTGGCCTGCGGTCGCGCCCGGGCCTCGGGAGCGGGGGCCTGACGCTGCTCCGGGAGCGGCACGCCGTCGTGCAGGCGCTGGCGCAGCCGTGCGGGGTCGAGCCGGCAGCGGTCGGCGACCTCCATCACGTAGGGGTCGCGGACGAACTCGCTGGGGTGCTCGGCGATGACCGAGAGGGCGGCCTCGGCGGTGCGGGCCCGGCCCTCGGGCGTGCGGAGGTCGGCTCCGGCCAGCACGCGCTCGACGCGGAAGCCCAGGAACGGCCGGGCGCGCTCGACGGCGGCCCGGAGCGCGTCGGGGTCGCGCCTGGCGAGGTCGGCGGGGTCGTCGCCCGGTGGCAGGTCGACGACCGACACGTCGATGTCGTGGGCCTTCTCCCAGGCGTAGACGCGGTCGGCGGCGGCCTGGCCCGCGGCGTCGGGGTCGAACGCCAGCAGCACCTTCCGGGCGAAGCGACGCAGCAGCTTGACGTGCTCCTCGGTGAGCGACGTGCCGCAGGTGGCCACCGCCCGGGGGATGCCCGCGGAGGCGAAGCCGATGACGTCGGTGTAGCCCTCGCAGATGATCACCTGGTCGGCCTTGACCACCTCGTTCTTGGCCCAGTTGAGGCCGTAGAGCACGCGGCTCTTGTGGTAGAGCGGCGTCTCCGCGGTGTTGCGGTACTTGGGCCCGGTGCCGCCCGGCATCACCCGGCCGCCGAACGACACGGGGTCGCCCTGGGCGTCGAAGATCGGGAACAGCAGCCGGTCGCGGAAGAAGTCCTGCTGGCGCCCCGCCTTGTTCACGAAGGTCAGGCCCGCCTCCTGCAGCAGCTCGCCGTGGCGGCGGAGCGCCTTGGCGAGGAGGTCCCAGCCATCGGGTGCGTAGCCGATGCGGAACTGCCGCACGGTGTCGCCACCCAGACCCCGGGAGCGCAGGTAGGAGCGGGCGGGGCCGGCGTCGGGCGAGGTGAGCAGGCGCTCGTGGTACCAGCTGACCGCGGCCTCCATCACCTCCACCAGCTCCGAACGGTGGCGCCGGCCGGCACCCTGCTGCGCATCGTCGTAGCGGAGCGTGATCCCCGCCCGGGCCGCGAGCGTCTCCACCGCGCCGGGGAAGTCGAGGTGGTCGATCTCCATGAGGAAGGTGATGGCGTCGCCGCTCTTGCCGCAGCCGAAGCAGTGGAAGAAGCCCTTCTCGGCGCTCACCGAGAAGCTGGGCGACTTCTCACCGTGGAACGGGCACAGGCCGACCCAGTTGCTGCCAACCCGCTTCAGGGCCAGGTGCTGGGTGACCAGCCCCACCAGATCGGTGGCCTCCCGGACCCGCACGACGTCCTCGTCGACGATGCCCATGGCGGGTCAGTCTGCCGTGTCGGCGAGGGACCACACGACGGCGACCGCCAGGATGACCGCGATCACCGCCAGCGAGAGGCCCGTGGGGATGTCCCAGAAGTGGGAGACCAGCATCTTCAGGCCCACGAACAGCAGCACCACGGCCACCCCTTCGTCGAGGTGCGAGAGCCGGGCCCGCGCCCCCTCCAGGCAGAAGTAGAGGGCCCGCAGGCCGCAGACCGCGAAGGCGTTCGAGCTGAACGCCACGAACGTGCTGCGCGTGACCGAGAGGACGGCAGGGATCGAGTCGGTGGCGAACACCAGGTCGGTGACCTCGACCAGGACCAGCACCGTGAAGAGCGGCGTCGCCACGCGCCGGCCCGCCGACCGGGTGAAGAGGCTCGCGCCGTCGTAGCCATCGGACGTGGGCACGACGCGCTGAACCAGGCGCGCCGCGCGCCCCTCGGCCGGATCGGCGGTGCCCTCGTGGCCGGCCAGCATCCGCACCGAGGTGACCACCAGGAAGGCCCCGAAGACGTAGAGCAGCGCCTCGAACCGGTCGAGCAGCCGGATGCCGGCGGCGATGCACAGCGCCCGCAGCACCAGCGCGCCGAACACGCCGTAGAACAACACCCGCGCCCGGAAGGCCACCGGCACGGCGAAGCGGGTGAGGATCAGCGCCCAGACGAAGACGTTGTCGACCGAGAGGCTCTTCTCGAGCAGGTAGGCGGTGTAGTACTGGCCGGCCACCGCCGAGCCGAACCAGTTCCACACCACCAGCCCGAAGGCCAGGCTCACCCCGATCCAGGCTGCGCTCTCGATCAGCGCCTCGCGCAGGGGCGGGGCATGCGGCCGGCGTTGCACCACCAGCAGCTCCACCAGCAGCAGGCCGACGACAACCGCGAGGAACGTCGCCCACTGCCAGGTGGCGACGTCGGGGGTCACGGTGTGGGGCGACGGCCGCTCAGCCGGCGAGCACGGCCTGCGCCGCCGCCAACCTGGCGATCGGCACCCGGAAGGGCGAGCACGACACGTAGTCGAGGCCGGCGTCGTAGAAGATGCCGATGGACTCGGGGTCGCCGCCGTGCTCGCCGCAGACCCCCAGCTTGAGGTCGGGCTTGACGGCCCGTCCGCGCTCGGCGCCCAGCCGCACCAGCTCGCCCACACCGTCGGCGTCGACCGTCTCGAAGGGGTTGCGGGCCAGCAGCCCCAGCTCGAGGTAGGGCTTCATGAGCCGGCCCTCGATGTCGTCACGGCTGAAGCCGAACGTCATCTGCGTGAGGTCGTTGGTGCCGAAGCTGAAGAAGTCGGCCTGCTCGGCGATCTCGCCCGCCAGCAGCGCGGCGCGGGGCGTCTCGACCATGGTGCCGATGCTGATCTTGGGCTTGCGGCGCAGGCCCCGCGTGGCATCGGCGATGGCCTCGGTGACCCAGCCGCGGGCCAGCTCGAGCTCCTCGCGCGAGATGGTGAGCGGGATCATCACCTCGATGATGGGCTTGCCGCCCGCGTGCTGCCGCTCGACCGCGGCTTCCACCAGGGCCCGGACCTGCATCGCGTAGAGCCCCGGCTTCACCACGCCGAGGCGCACGCCACGCACGCCGAGCATGGGGTTGAACTCGTGCCACGACCGTGACGCCTGGAGCAGCTTCTGCTCGGCCTTGGTGAGGCCGACCGTGGCCTCCTTGATCTCGAGCTCGTCGACCGCCGGCAGGAACTCGTGCAGCGGGGGGTCGAGCAGGCGCACGGTGACCGGGAGGCCGTCCATGGCCTCGAGGATCTCGAGGAAGTCGGCCTTCTGGACCTTGTGCAGCTCGTCGAGCGCGGCCCCCTCGTCCTCGGCCGTGTCGGCGAGGATCATGCGCCGCACCACCGGGAGGCGGTCGTCGGCCAGGAACATGTGCTCGGTGCGGCAGAGCCCGATGCCCTCGGCACCGAACGCGCGGGCGTTCGTGGCGTCGGGGCCGTTGTCGGCGTTGGCCCGCACCGCGAGCTTGCCCTTGCGGATGCGATCGGCCCAGCCGAGGATCGTGTCGAACTCGTCGGACGGCTTGGCCGCCACCAGCTCGACCTCGCCGAGCACGACCTCGCCGGTGCTGCCGTTGAGGGAGATCACGTCGCCCTCGGCCACCGAGGTGTCGCCGACGGTGAAGCGGCCGTCGTGCAGCTGCACCTTCTCGGCGCCGACCACCGCCGGGATGCCCCAGCCGCGGGCCACGACCGCGGCGTGGCTCACGAGGCCCCCGCGGGCGGTGAGGATGCCTTGGCTCACCTGCATGCCGTGGATGTCGTCGGGCGAGGTCTCGTTGCGGACGAGGATGACCTTCTCGCCATTGGCCGACGCGCTGACCGCACGGTCGGCGTCGAGGTAGACGCGGCCCACCGCGGCACCGGGCGAGGCGGCGAGCCCGCTGGTGAGCACGGTGATGTTGGACTCGCCGAACTGGGGGTGCAGCACCTGGTCGAGGTGCTCGGCCGTGATGCGCTGCACGGCCTCCTCGTGGGTGAGCTTGATGCGCTTGTCGCGCGTCATCTCCACGGCCATGCGCAGCGCGGCGCGCCCCGTGCGCTGGCCGACCCGAGTCTGGAGCATCCAGAGGCGGCCCTGCTCGATGGTGAACTCCGTGTCGCACATGTCGCGGTAGTGGCGCTCGAGCCGGTCGAAGATGGCGAGCAGCTCGTCGTGGATGTCGGGGAAGTGCTCACCGAGCCGGTCGAGGTCCTCGGTGTTGCGGATGCCGGCCACCACGTCCTCGCCCTGGGCGTTGACCAGGAAGTCGCCGTAGGGCCGGTTCTCGCCGGTGGCCGCGTTGCGGGTGAAGCCGACACCCGTGCCGGAGCGCTCGTCGCGGTTGCCGAAGACCATGGCCTGGACGTTGACCGCAGTGCCCAGGTCGTGGCCGATCTTCTCGCGCACCCGGTAGGACTTGGCGCGGGGCGTGTTCCACGAGCGGAACACCGCCTCGATGGCACCGCGCAGCTGACGCCGTGGGTCCTGCGGGAACGGCTTGCCGCTGCACGCCTTCACCACCGCCTTGAACTCGTGGCACAGCGACACCAGCGCCTCGGCCGGGATGTCGGCGTCGGTGGTGCCGCCGACGGCCTCACGGGCCGCGTCGAGCTTACCGTCGAACGCCTCGGCCTCGATGCCGAGCACGATGCGCCCGTAGAGCGAGATGAAGCGGCGGTAGGAGTCGTAGGCGAAGCGCTCGTCGCCGGTGGCCCGGGCGAGGCCCTTCACGGACCGGTCGTTGAGCCCGAGGTTGAGCACCGTGTCCATCATCCCGGGCATCGAGAACGCGGCGCCCGACCTGACGCTGACGAGCTGCGGGTCGTCGGGGTCGCCGAGCTTGCGGCCCATGGCCTTCTCGAGCCTGGCCACGTGGCGGTCGATCTCACCGTCGAGCCCGTCGGGCCAGCCGTCGCGCAGGAACGTCACGCACGCCTCGGTGGTGATCGTGAACCCGGGCGGCACCGGGAGGCGCAGCACCGAGGTCATCTCCGCCAGGTTCGCGCCCTTGCCGCCGAGCAGCCCCTTGAGGCTCATCGGCGGGCGCCGGTGCTTGTGGTCGAAGGCGTAGACGAGGGGCACGTCCGCTCCCATGGGTGCGAGTCGGGTAGGAGGCCTCACAGTAGAGGGCTGCGCCTCCCACCGATGCCGTCGCCGCTCCCCGGCGAGCCGCTACGTGGTGTGCGAGGATGCGCCGGTTCTGACCGTGGCGACGAGCGGGCACTCGGGCAAGCAACTCGGAGGCGATCCATGCCGGTGAAGCCGGAAGTCCAGCAGTTCCTCGACCTCATCGCCAGCCTCCCGGGGCCGCCGCCGACCGAGCTCAGTCCCGACGAGAACCGCACCGGGTTCGCGGCCCTGGCCGCCACGCCGGGTGAGGAGGTGGCCTCGACCACCGACCAGGTCATCGAGGGCTCGGGCGGCCCGTTCGGCGTCCGCGTGTACCGGCCGCTCGGCACCACGCCCGACGAGACCCTCCCGGTCCTCGTGTGGATCCACGGCGGTGGCTTCGTCATCGGCGACCTCGAGACCGCTCACAGCCAGTGCTGCGCCCTGGCCAACGAGGCCCGGGTGGCGGTGGTGTCGGTCGACTACCGCCTGGCACCCGAGCACCCCTTCCCGGCGGCGGTCGACGATGCGTTCGACGCGGTCGTGTGGGTCGCCGACCATGCCGCCGAGCTGCACGTCGATGCCACCCGCCTCGCCGTGGGCGGCGACTCGGCCGGCGGCAACCTCACGGCCGTCATCTCGCAGATGGCGAAGGCCGCCGGCGGGCCGACGATCGCCTTCCAGCTGCTCGTCTACCCCGTCACCGACCTCGGCATGCGCCACCCGTCGCACGTCGAGAACGGCGACGGCTACTTCCTCACCCACGACATGATGGCGTGGTTCACGCACCAGTACCTCGGGGGGCGCGACATCTCGAACCCGCGGGTGTCGCCGCTCCTCGCCGCCGACCTGTCGGGGCTGCCGCCCGCACTCGTCATCACCGCCGAGTTCGACCCCCTGCGCGACGAGGGCGAGGAGTACGCCGCCCGGCTCGCCCAGGCAGGCGGCACCGTCGAGCAGATCCGCTACGACGGCGAGATCCACGGGTTCTTCGACCTGGACTCGTTCCCCGACGCGGCCGACGCCCGCCGGCACGCCGCCAGGTCGGTCGCCGCGGCCCTCGGTGCCACCGCCGGGAGGGCCTGACCGGTGGCCACCTTCGGGTTGCAGATCCCCAACTTCACGTTCGATGGCCCGCCCGGCGAGCTGTTCGACCGGGTGGCCGACCTGGCGGAGGCCGCCGAGGACACCGGCTACAAGTCGGTCTGGGTGATGGACCACTTCTTCCAGCTGCCCGCGCTCGGCGGGCCCGATCAGCCGATGCTCGAGGCCTACACGCTGCTCGGCGCACTCGCCGCGTGCACCGACGCCGTCGAGCTGGGCGCACTCGTCACGGGCGTCACGTACCGCAACCCCGCCATCCTCGCCAAGCAGGTCACCACCCTCGACATCATCTCGAAGGGGCGCGCCGTCCTGGGGCTGGGCGCCGCCTGGTACGACGTCGAGCACCACGCGCTCGGCGTCGACTACCCGCCCGCCGGCGTCCGCCTCGACATGCTCGAGGAGGCGCTGCAGATCTGCCGGGCCATGTTCACGCAGGAGCGCTCGTCGTTCGA
>JADGOP010000077.1 GCA_017882935.1 Actinomycetota bacterium | reverse complement strand
CTGCACCCCGGCGGCATCATGACGGAGCTGGCGCGCCACCTCACCGACGACACGCTGACCCAGCTCATCGCCGCCCGCGGGAACCGGCCGAACGTGTGGAAGTCGGTGCCGGAGGGTGCGGCGACCCAGGTCTGGGCGGCCACGGTGGCCGACGCCGACGAGATCGGCGGCAGGTTCTGCGAGGACTGCAACGTGGCGCCGATCGTCACCGACACCGACGAGGTGCCCGGCGTCATGGGGTACGCACTCGACCCCGACACGGCGCGGGCGCTGTGGGCGCGGTCCGAAGAGCTCGTGGGCGAGACCTTCCCCCTCTAGCCGGCGGACCCGCGGCGACGGCGCGTGAGCAGGCTCCGCCGCCACCGTTCGGGCCGCGCGTGGGTCAGACCAGCTTCTGCCCGAAGAGCTCGATCCACGTGATGCTCGACGGTGCCGGAAGGCCGACCTCGTGGAGAGCGGGGCCGAGGCGTGACTCCATGAACCGACCCTGGGCCTCCTGCGAGTCCCACACCTCGGTGACGACGAACGCACCGCTGTCGGCGAAGCCGGCGGTGTGCGTCTGGATGCCCTCGGGCCACCCCGCCGACTGGTCGTGCGAGATGCCCAGCTTCTCGTTGACCGCCCAGTACTCGGCCTCGGAGACGCCTTCGAACTGAAGGATGAGTTGCGCTGCCATGCCCTACCCCCATTGCTCGGTTCTGCCGTAGCCAGGACGGTACGCCTCAGGGAGCTCCCGTGTCGGGTGTCCACCCGGTTCCGAGGAGTCGGCGTGCGAGGGTCCGGCCGATGCGCAAGGCGCGCTGCTTCGCCAGCTCGGCATGGGGACCCGCCCAACGGTCGTCGATCGTGGCGACCCACAGCGCGTACCAGCGGTCGAAGTGCTCGAGCCGGAAGGCCTCGGTGTCGTGGACGTGCTCGTGTGCCGCGAGGACGAAGCCGTCGTAGCCCGGTTCGTCGAGCAGCATCCGGCACCAGAAGTCGATGAGCTTCGGGATGTGGGTGGACCAGTCGGTCTCTGCCACCTCGGTGAAGACCGGGCCGAGCAGCTCGTCGAACACGATCTCGCGGTAGAACGCGATCACGAGGTCGTGGATCCGCGAGCGCCGGTCGAGGTCGGGGCGCAGCGCTTCGGCAGGAGCCAGCGCATGGTCGGGTGTCGCGGCCGGCACGGGGCTCACGGTGCGGCCGGGGCGAGTCGCCGGGCGACCCGGTCGGCGGCCGGGAACAGCACGTTGTTCTCCGTGTGCACGTGCAGGTGGAGATCGGCCTCGAGGTCGGCGAGACCCCCGAAGCAGGCGCGGTACGCCGCACACCCGTCGTCCGGCACCCGGTAGCCGCCGGTCACCGCCCGGAGATCGCTGAGCAGCGCGCCAGCCACGTCGTGCTCACGAGCGAGGCCGTCGATGGCCTCGATCAGGCCCACGGGCGCCGCTTCCCGGGACGGCGCAACGTTCAACCGGCGGATCGCCGGGAAGATCGTGTGCTCCTCGTCCCGGAGGTGGGGCTCGATGTCGGCCCTCAGCCTCCGGAACGCGTCACGGACCGAGTGGAGCTCCGGATGGCGTGCCCCGTGGACCCCCACCACCTTCGCCAGGAGCGAGTCCAGGCGGTCGAGCTCGCTCCACAGGGGCACGTGGTACGTGGCCTCGATGTGGTCGACGAGCTCGCCCAGGCCCAGCGCCGTCAGGGGGACCGAGGCGTCGCCCATGGCGTGCTCGGCCAGGTCGGCAACGACAGCGGTCCGGTCGAGACCTCCCTCGACGCACGCCTCGGACAGGGTCCGCGATCCCCCGCAGCAGTAGTCGAGGTCGTGACGTTCGAACAGCCGGGCCGCGGACGGATGGGCGGTGACGATGTCGGCGAGCGTGCTGTCGGGGTCGATGGGGATCACGGTGTGTCGGCCTTCTCGGTGAAGCGGTTCGGTGGGCTGGGGTGATGGCGCAGTCACAGGAGGTGCACCCCGAGTGCGGTGGCGACGATGAGCGAGAGCCCCACCGCCGCCTGACGGATGCCGAGGACCCTGGCGGGGACCGGCGGGCGCCGGACCCACACGAGCTGCAGCGCCGCGACCACCACGAGTGCCACGACGCCCACGACGACGCTCGGCTCCACGACGGCGGCAACCGCCGCGAGGCCGACCGCCGCGAGCTGTGCACGGTCGCTGACCGTGGTGGGCCGTGCTCCGTGGTGCAGCCGATCGACCTGCGCCCTGGCGAACGGGATCGACGCGACCGACCGCGCGCTGAGGAGGAGCCACGCGGCCAAGGCCAGGCGGGCACCTCCGCCACCGGCAACGATGATCGCCGAGCTGGTGGCGGCCATGCCGACCGCACCGCTCAGCTCGGGAACCAGGCGACGACCGCGGCTGCGCATGTCGAACCACAGCTCCACGCCGGCCAGCGGAACCGCGAGGGCCACGGGCACCAACCAGGTCCACCCTGCGGTGGCGATCACGCCGACACCCAGGCAGAGGAGCAGGGCCAGCTCTCCGACTGCGATCCGCTCGGCCAGCCGGGTGCGCGGCAGCCGGCGGTGCCGCCGCCGGTCGACCAGCGCGATCTTGAGCGGCGTGCGCGCCACGAACGCGACGAGCGCCGCGAGCGCGAGCCCCAGACCGGGAAGGGAGGGCGTCACGAGGAGGCCGAGCAGACCGGCCTCGAGCGAGAGGGCCCACCCGCCGTGTTCGGAGGGGATCGCGACCGCCCACCACGCGGGCCGAGGACGCGCGGGCGCGGCCGTCACGGTCCCGGGAGCTTGACGTCGGACATCGCCAGGCCGCCGAGCGAGGTCATCAGCTCGCCCCGGGCGCGGGCCCACGCCACGTGCAGCGCGCACTGACCGTGCGAGCCGCACGGGCGGTCGGCCACCACGCAACGCCCCAGGTCGGTCGGGCCCTCGACCGCCTCGACCACCTCCAGCACGGTGACGTCCTGCAACCGTGCGGTCAGCCGGTAGCCGCCCGTGGGGCCCGGATCGGAGCACACCCAGCCGGCCGCGACGAGCGGACCGAGGACCTGCGGCACGAAGCCGCGGGTGGTCTCGAGGGCCGTGGCCAGATCGCCGCCCTTGACGCGCCCGCCGGCATCGGCCAGGACTGCCATCGCGCGCACGGCGAGGTCGGCTCGGCGGGTTATCTCAAGTCGCACAGTCAGAGACTATAGGATCGTGGTGGCCGGCGACGGCCCGGCACGGTCGTCGCTGCCGGCGCTACCGTCGACCCCGATGATCGCGTTGCGGCCGTTCGGCAGGACCGGGCACGACAGCTCACGGGTCATCTTCGGTGCTGCGGCGCTGGGTGGGATGCGCCAGGAGAAGGCCGACCAGGTCCTCGAGGTCGTGCGCGCCGGGGGCATCAACCACCTCGACACCGCGGCGGCGTACGGCGATTCCGAACTGCGACTGGCCCCGTTCCTCGCCGACCACCGCGCCGAGGTGTTCCTGGCCACCAAGACCGGCGAGCGCACCGGCGACGGCGCCCGGGCCGAGCTGGAACGGTCGCTCACCCGGCTCGGCGTCGACCACGTCGACCTCATCCAGCTCCACAACCTGGTGGAGCCCGACGAGTTCGACGTGGCGCACGGGCCCGGCGGCGCCGTCGAGGCACTCGCGAGGGCGCGCGACGAGGGTCTGGTGCGCCACATCGGCGTGACGGGCCACGGGTTGCGCATCGCCGAGCGCCACCTGAGCAGCCTCGAGCGCTTCGACTTCGCCTCGGTGCTGCTCCCCTACAGCCATGTGCTGCTGCGCGACGACGCCTACCGCGCGTCGGTCGAGCAGTTGCTCGAGGTGTGCGCCGAGCGGGAGGTGGCGGTGCAGACCATCAAGGCCATCGCCCGGCGCCGCTGGGAACCGGAGGCGACCGGCCCGAAGTTCGCCTGGTACGAGCCGTTGCCCGCAGGCGACGCCCTGGCCCACGCGGTGGCCTTCGTGCTCGCCAACCCGCAGCTGTTCCTCAACACCTCGAGCGACGCCACGCTCCTCACCGCCACGCTGGCGGCTGCCCAGGGGGAACCCCTGCCGCCCAGCGGGACCGAGCTGGACGCCGACGTGGCCGCGCACGGCATGACGCCGCTGTTCGACGGCGGCGCGCTCGAGCGCATCTGAGCACCGATACCTTGCCCACCACGGCGGCTGTGAGCCTTCGGAAGCTGTCGAAGAACTACGGGCCGCACCGCGCTCTCGTCGACGTCGACCTCGACATCGAGCCCGGCGAGGTGTTCGGCTACCTCGGCCCGAACGGCGCCGGGAAGACCACGACGATCCGCGTCCTGCTCGGCCTGTTGCGGCCCACGGCCGGCGAGGCGCGGGTGCTGGGCATGGACTCGTGGCGAGACAGCGTGCGGGTGCACGCCCGAACCGGTTACGTCCCTGGCGATCCGGGACTCTGGGAGAAGCTCACCGGAACCGACACGATCTCGTACCTGGCCCGCCTCCGGGACGACCCGGCGCAGGTCGGCCGCGGCCGGGACATCGCCGATCGCCTCGGTCTCGAGCTCGACCGACCCGTGCGGGCGCTGTCGCGCGGCAACCGGCAGAAGCTCGTGATCGTGCAGGCGTTCATGGGTGAGCCGGAGCTCGCCGTCCTCGACGAGCCGACGAGCGGCCTCGACCCGCTGGTGCAGCGAGAGCTCCACGCGATGGTCCGCGAGCTGACCTCTCGGGGAGGCACCGTCCTGCTCTCGTCACACGTGCTCGACGACGTGCAACGGACCGCCGACCGCGTCGGCGTCATCCGGTCGGGACGCCTCGTCGCCGTGGAGCGGCTCGAGGACCTGCGCGCGAAGGCCCTGCACCACGTCGTCGCGAGGTTCGCGAGCCCTGTCAGCCCCGCCCTCTTCGAACGGATCCCCAACATCGCCGGGCTCACCTGCGCCGACGAGAGCATGGTCTGCCGCGTCCCCGAACGGTCGCTCGACGCGACGCTCAAGGTGCTCGCCGGCGTCAGCGTCGTCGACGTGTCGATCACCGAGGCGGATCTCGAGGAGATGTTCCTCGCCTACTACGGGGAGGCCGAGACCAGTGCGGCCTGAGGTGACGATCCAGACGCTGCACGCCCAGCGCCGTTCGCTGCTCGCGTGGGCTCTGGCGCTGGGTGGGCTGATCGCCATCTACGTGGCCGTGTACCCGAGTGTGAAGGGCACCGGGAGCTCGTTCAGCAAGCTCATCGACGAGATGCCGCGCGCCTACCGGGCGCTCTTCACCACCGGGAGCGGCATCGACTTCAGCACGCCGGCCGGGTACCTCAACACCGAGCTCCTGACCTTCATGGGGCCGGTCGTCGTGCTCCTCTACGCGGTCAACGCCGGCGCGGCCGCCATCGCGGGCGAGGAGGAGCACCGCACCCTCGAGCTGATGATGGTCAACACCGCGAGCCGGAGACGGATCCTGCTGGAGAAGGCCGCGGCCCTGGCCGTCGGGGTGGCCCTCCTGATGGTGTCCATGTGGGCGTGGTTGCTGATCGAGGGACGCATCGCGGGCATGGACGTGCCGCTCACCAACAGCGCAGCCGCGATGTTGCACCTCGGGCTCCTCGGCATCGAGTTCGGTGCCATCGCCCTGCTCGTGGGGGCGCTCACCGGACGGGTCGGGACGAGCCGCTCCATCGCGGCGGCGCTCGCCGTCCTCGCCTACCTCGTCAACGGCCTGGCGCCACTGGTCGGCTGGCTGAAGCCGATCCGGAAGGCCTCACCGTTCTTCCAGTACATCGGGCACGACCCGCTCCGCACCGGCGCATCGTGGCCTGCGCTGGGTGTCACCCTCGGGTCGATCGTCGTGATCGTGTGTGCCGCGGTCGTCGCACTGCAGCACCGCGACATCGGCACCTAGTTGTCGTGCCCTGCGCCAGCGGTCCTACCGCGCCGCGGCGAGACCGACGAGGACCTCGAGGCCGGCGAGCATGTCGGCGTGCGGCCCGTCGAGCTTCGCCAGCAGGGTGGTGATGCCCGCCTGCCGGTAGAGGGGCAACCGCGCGGCGATGGCCTCCTTGGTACCGACGAGGTTCGTGAGGGCGCCGAGCTCGAGCGGGACCGCGTCGGCGGCCTCCTCGCGCTGTCCGGCGCGCCAGAGGCGCTCGACTTCGGCCACCTCGTCGGCGAAGCCCAGGCGCCCGAACGCCTCGTTGTAGAAGTTCGTGCTGCCGCTCCCCATGGCGCCGATGGTGAAGGCGTAGCCACGGGCGTGCCGGCGCGCCGCCTCGTCGCCGGCCGTATCGTCGGGCGTGATCTCGAGCGCCACCGGGGCCACCAGATCGAGGTCGTCGAGCGAGCGCCCGGCGCGTGCGGCACCCTCGCGGAGGGGTCCGAGGAAGGGCTCGGCAGACTCGGGGATGAAGGCGTTGGCGAGCCACCCGTCGGCCAGCTCGCCCGTGAGCCGCAGGTTGGCCGGTCCCATGGCGGCGAGGTAGATCGGGACGTGGTCGGGCCTCACGAGGGGACGCAGGGCGCGGCCCTGGCTGTCGGGGAGCGGGAGGGGGTAGATCTCGCCCTCGTGGCGGAGCACCTCGCCCCGGCTCACGGTGCGGATGATCTCGATGGTCTCCCGGGTCGCCTGGACCGGTCGGTGGAAGCGGACGCCGTGCCACCCCTCCATGACCTGGGGGCCCGACACGCCGATGCCGAGGTGGAACCGGCCGTGCGAGAGCGACTGCAGGCTGAGCGCCGAGGTGGCGAGCAACGCCGGGCTGCGCGACCCCAGCTGCACCACGAAGGTGCCGAGCCCGATGGTGGTGGTCTGCGCGGCGAGGTGCGCCAACCCGGTCAGCGCGTCGTAGCCCCAGACCTCGGGCACCCACAGGGAGGCGACCCCGATGCGCTCGGCCTCGAGTGCGAAGGCCGCGGCCTCGGGATGGTGCGGATCGATCAGAGCTGCAACGCGCATGCGTCCCCCGGCGGTGGTCCCGCCGCACCCGCAGCGGGCGGGTAACTATATTCCGTCTAGTGACTGACGCCCGTGTGGGCGAGGGGGAACGTCGATGCGCTACCGGGACCAACCCACCGTCGAGGTCGAGGAGCGCGTGGTCGGCGACCCCGCGGCCATCTGGGAGCTGGTCACCGACATCAACCTGCCCGCGCGCTTCTCGGGCGAGCTCCAGTCGGTCGAGTGGCTCGACGGGGCCACCGCCGTCGCGGTGGGCAACCGCTTCCGCGGGCACAACCGGAACCCGGCGCTGGGCGAGTGGTCGACCGAGTGCACCGTCGTCGAGCTCGAGCCCGGCCGCCGCTGGGCATGGCGCGTGACGGCGGGCGACAACCAGATGGCCACCTGGGGCTTCGAGGTCGACCCCGGGCGCGAGGCGGTCACGGTCCGCCAGTGGGCGCGCATGGGGCCCGACCCCTCGGGCCTCAGCATCGCCATCGACGCGATGCCCGAGAAGGAGGGCCGCATCATCTCGCGGCGCCTGGGCGAGTGGCGCACGAACATGGAGGCCAACCTGGCGGGCATCAAGGGCCTGGTCGAGGGTGCCGGGACAGGCGCACCCGCACCGGCCGCACAGGACGGGTAGGACCGTGGCCCGCGGCGCGGCGCAGGTGCGGGGCCGCCGCTACGACAGCCAGCAGGCGTGCCCGGTCGCGCGCACGCTCGACCTCGTCGGCGACCGCTGGACGATCCTGATCCTGCGCGACCTGGCCTTCGGCCACCGGCGGTTCGTCGACCTCCAGAGGTCACTCGCGGGCATCGCGCCGAACCTGCTCACCGCCCGGCTCAAGGGGCTCGAGGCCGGCGGCATGGTCCGCCGGGTCGCCTACAGCGAGCGCCCGCCACGGGCGCGCTACGAGCTCACCGACCTCGGTCGCGACTTCATCCCGACGCTGCGCGCCCTGGCCGACTTCGGCTCCCGCAACCTCGCCCGACCCGATGGCACGGCACGGGGAATGGCGGACCGCCCCACGCCGTTGGAGCAACCATGAGCACCGGACACACCATCACCATCACGCCCACCGACGCCCACGTCGAGGTGCGGGTCGACGGGGTGCTCCTGGCGGCGACCGACCACCCCCTCCTGCTCGACGAGACCGGCCTGCCCACCCGCTACTACCTGCCCCGCGACGACGTGCGCATGGACCTGCTGCGGCCCACGACCTTCCACACCACCTGCCCGTTCAAGGGCGAGGCGGCGTACTGGTCGGTCGACGTGGAGGGCGTCACCCACGACGGCATCGTCTGGGCCTACGAGGCACCGATCCCGGCGGCCGCCGACATCACGGGCCACCTGAGCTTCTACCCCGACCGCGTGGAGATCACCGTCGACGGCGAGGCCCTCGCCGCGTAGCGATCCGTCAGGCGTCGAGCTTGACGATGACCTTGCCGGTGTTGCCGCCGGTGAACAGCAGGTTGAGGGCGTTCGGCGCCTCCTCGAGCCCGTCGACCACGTGGACGGCGTGCTTGACCTTGCCCTCGAGGACCCAGCCGAGCATGTCGCCCTGCGCCTCGGGGAAGCGGTCGAGGTAGTCGAGGATGAGGAAGCCCTCCATCCGCGCCCGCTTGATGATGAGGTTGAAGTAGTTCTTCAGCCCGGGGCTGCTGTCGCGGTCGTTGTAGGCGGAGATGGCACCGCAGCAGACGATGCGGCCCTTCATGGCGAGCTGGCCGAGGCAGATGTCGAGGATCGCGCCGCCGACGTTGTCGAAGTAGACGTCGATGCCGTCGGGGCACAGCTCGTGCAGCCGCTTCGCCAC
>JADGOP010000467.1 GCA_017882935.1 Actinomycetota bacterium | reverse complement strand
CGCCAGGAGGAGGCCGGGAACCTCACCTTCATCGGCATCCGCCACGAGGGCGCGGCCTCGTTCGCAGCATCGGCCTACGCCAAGCTCACCGGTCGGCCCGCCGCCTGCTTCGGCATCGCCGGCCCCGGCTCGACCAACCTGCTCACCGGCCTCTACGACGCCAAGGTCGACCGCGCTCCGGTGCTCGCCATCTCCGGGCAGGTGCCGTCGAAGGTGCTCGGCCGTGGCGCGTTCCAGGACCTCGACCTCGGGGCCGCGTTCGCCGACGTGGCGTCGTACTCGAAGACGGTCCTGCCGGCGTCGGACCACGGCGAGCTGATGACGCTGGCGCTCAAGCACGCGCTGCTCGAGCGCCAGGTCGCGCACCTCATCCTCCCCGACGAGGTGCAGGTGCAACCCGTCGGCGACGTGGCCGCATCGGGCCCGTCCGGCCGCGTGCCCGACCAGCACATCGCACCACCCGAGGCGCGCGTGCGCGACGCCCTCGACCTCATCGGCCGCGCCCGCCGACCGGCCTTCGTGGTGGGGCACGGCGCCCGCTTCGAGATGGACGACGTGCTGGCCCTGGCCGAGGCGCTCGACGCCCCAGTGCTCACCACCTTCAAGGCCAAGGGCCAGGTGTCCGACCACCACCCCCTCGGTGCGGGCGTCCTCGGACGGAGCGGCACGCCGGTCGCCAGCTGGCTGATGAACGAGTCGGACCTGCTCGTCGTGTTCGGTGCCTCGTTCTCGAACCACACTGGCATCGCCGACTACAAGCCGACCATCCAGGTCGACTTCGACCCCATGGCGCTCGGTCGCTTCCATGCCGTGACGGTGCCGGTGCTGGGTCACGTCGGGGTCACGGCGCGGCGCCTGCTGGCCGAGCTCCCGCCGACCCCCGAGCGGGTCGACCAACGGCCCGACGTGGCCGAGCGCTGGGAGATCTGGCGCGCCGAGAAGCAGCGGCGGCTCGACGACGACCAGGGCCACGGCGCCAGCTCTGCGGCCGTGTTCGACGCGCTCACCCGGCTGGCGCCCGCCGACGCCGTCATCGCCGTCGACGTGGGCAACAACACCTACTCCTTCGGCCGCTACTTCGAGTGCGACCGCCAGGCGGTGCTCATGTCCGGCTACCTCGGCTCGATCGGCTTCGGGTTCCCTGCCGCGATGGGCGCGTGGGCCGCGGCACCCGACCGGCCGATCATCGCCGTCACGGGCGACGGTGGCTTCGGTCAGTACCTGGCGGAGCTCACCACCGCGGTCAAGCACGACATGGACATCACGCACGTGCTGCTCAACAACTCGATGCTCGGCAAGATCACCAAGGAGCAGCGGGCGGGCCACCTCGACGTGTGGCAGACCTCGCTCCACAACCCCGACTTCGCCGCCTACGCGCAGGGGTGCGGCGCCCTCGGTCTCCGCGTCGACGAGCGCGGTCAGCTCGACGCAGCACTCACCCGGGCGCTGGCCCACCGGGGCCCCGCACTGGTCGAGGTGATCGCCGACCCCGACCTGGTCTGATCCGACCTGGGCCCGGCGCGGGCCCCGGTAGCTCCGTACCAGGTCAGCGGGCCCACACCTGTCCCCCATCTGACGGTCAAATCACCCCTCGGCGCGGCTGCGCACCGCCGTCACGTCCGTACCATCGGCGGCCTCCCACCACCGCCCGCCCTTCATCGGGCGGGCATCCCCGAGGTGCCTGCCGACCTGTGATCACGACGACGCCCTGCGAACCGGAGCTTTCGCCCGCCCCGCTCGGGGAGCCGCGCCCGACCCCGCCGGGCCGTCCGTCACGAACCCGGACCCTGGGGGCCGGCACGGGCACGTTGCTGCGGCTCGGCACGAGGGTGGGGCTCGCCTGGCTGGGGTTCGCCGCGACGCTGCTCGTGCTCGGGTACTTCCTCGTCGGTGCCGGCGGGGCGGGCCCGGCCCACTTGCTCGACCTGCCCGTCGCCCGCTTCCTGGCGCAGCACCGCCCGCCGCTCAGCGTCCCGATGGCGGACCTGGCTCCCCTGCTGCTCGCGCCGTTCGCGGTCCTCGCCGTGGTCCGACTCGTCCGGCCCCTCCCGAGCGACGTCAGCCGGGTGCGGGCCGTCGGCGCGCTCGGCCTGTCCGTCGCCGGTGCCTACGGCCTGGTGCTCGTGGCCAAGGGCACCTTCGCCCGGCCGCGCCCGCCGCGCGCCCTGGCGGCCATCGCCGACACCGGGTACTCGTTCCCCTCGGCGCACGTGACCGTGGTGGCTTCCGCCTGCGTCGCCGTCGTGGCGACGTTCCCGATCCGCGGGCACAGGCGGCGCGCGGTGTGGGCGGCGTGCGCAGCCACCGTGGTGATCGCGGCTGTGGCCCGACTGGTGCTCGGCGTGCACTGGCTCACCGACGTGGCCGTCGGCGCGCTCCTCGGCTCAGCGTGGGCGGGCTGCGCGTCGTGGCTCGCCACGCGCGCGCCGGCCCGGAACGCGTCCGTCCGTCGCGCCACGGTGCGCCTCCGGCAGCACCTGCTCCTCGCAGGATCGTCGCTGGTGGTGCTGCTCCTGCTCGCACCCGTCGGCTGGTCGTACGGGCAGGCCCTCACCTTCCCCGGCAGCGCCGGCTGGC
>JADGOP010000466.1 GCA_017882935.1 Actinomycetota bacterium | reverse complement strand
TCCGCAAGTACGACCGCCGCCACCCGCGCTGCGGCACCAGCTTCCTCGTCATCACCGCGCTGGTGGCGGTCGTGGCTTTCACGTTCCTCGGCCGGCCACCGTGGCCCGAGCTGATCCTGTCGCGCATCATCGGCATCCCGGTGGTCGCCGGCATCTCCTACGAGGTCATCCGCTTCGCGGGCAGGCACCGGCACTCGTGGTTCGGCCGGGTGCTGTCGGTGCCCGGCAACGCGGTGCAGTCGATCACCACCCAGGAGCCCGACGACAGCCAGATCGAGGTGGCGATCGCCGCGATCGAGGCGGTGCTGGGCCGCCGAGGAGCACCCCGGGCCGAGGTGTCCCAGCCGTGAAGCTCGGGCTCCGGCGAGCGCGCACCGACGTGGCCGAGGCGCCGACCGCCTCCCCCGGCCCGACCACCGCTCCTGCCGGCGGCGGAACCGCTGCGCCCGCCGGTTCGCGGCGACGCCCGCCGGCACCGCTCGAGCCCACCTGGGCCGTGCTGTTCGGGCTCTCCCACACGCCGAGCTGGCGGCGCTGGGGCGCGGTCACGCTGGTGTTCCTCACCGTGCTGGTGGAGATCTCGGCGTTCACCGAGCAGCTCTCCTTCCTGCGGTTCGGAGCCATCCAGTCCTCGCTGTCGATCGTGCCGGCCCTGCTGCTGGCGGTGTTCCTCGGCCGGACCATCGTCGGCCGTCAGGGGAGCCACGACGCCGTCGTCACGTTCTGGGCGTGCGCCGTGGTGATCCTCAGCGTCGCCGTCATCGGCTTCTCCCGGCTCGACCACCCCATCGAGCTGGCCGGCCTGGTCCTGGTGTCGGTCGACGAGGAACTGGTGTACCGCCTCGCCCTGCCCGTGCTCCTCGCGGCCGCGTTGGTGGGCTTCGGGCTCCCGCGCAAGTGGTGCCGCATCCTCGGCTACACCATCGCCGGCATCGCCTGGGTGCTGCTCCCCGGCCACCGCGCCCAGATGCACAACCCCGCCGAGGTGTTCACGTTCATCGAGTTCGCCTTCCTCATGGCCGTCATCTGCCTGCGCTCGGGCTCGGTGCTCGCCACCGCCACCGCGCACGTCTGCAGCAACCTGCTCACCGTGCTGGTGTGGCGCGAGGTGCTTCCCCAGAGCGACCGCTCGCTCATGTTCGGCGGCCTGCTGGCGCTGATGCTGCTCGCCTACGGCATGCGCATCCGCAACCCCCGAACCGGCATCGACGGCGCCGACGGGCCCCACGACGTCGAAGAGATTGTCATCGACCTGCGCGTGCCACCGGGCGACGGACGACCGCGCCCCGGCTGAGCGGCACCGGCCGACTTCGTCGCGCACCCCGGCCTGTGGTCGACTGGAGCCAGGTCCGGCGGGCGGGCCACCACCGCGGCGCTGGCCGGAGCTGTCAGGATGTCCTCAGCTCTTCCGCGGCTGGCGAACGATCGGTGGCGATCTCATGGACGAGGGCGAGGTGGACACCGACGCCGTGCTGCTCGTCGCCGCGCGACAGGGTGACGCCGCCGCGCTCGCCGAGCTGAAGGCCCGCCACACCCCGGTCGCCCGACGCCTCGCGCTCAGCTACGCCCGCCCCGGGGTCTCGGCCGACGAGATCGTCACCGCCGCGTTCACGCAGCTGGTCAACCCCTCCGACCGCGGCGTCGGGGCGAACGAGAGCTTCCGGGCCTACCTCTTCGTCAAGGTCCGTCGGGCCGCCACCTCGGCCGCACGCCAGCGCAGCGAGCCCGTCCCGCAGGGCCTCATCGACCTCACGATCGACGCGCCCGACGTCGCACCACCCGGAATCGCCCGCGAGTTCATCAGCCGGTCGTTCGACGAGCTGTCGGAGCGTCACCAGGTGGCGCTGTGGCACGCCACGGTCGAGGGCGCCGGGCCCGCCGAGCTCGGCAAGCGCCTGCACCTCTCGACCGACGGCGCCGCGGCGGTCGCCTACCGGGCACGCGAGGAGCTGCGGGCGGGCTACCTCCGCGCCCGGCTTGACGCCGCACCGCAACCCGCCTGCAGCCCGCACGCCGAGCGGTTGGACGCGTTCGTCCGGCGCTCGCTCAAGCACCGCGACCGCATCGAGACCGCCGCGCACCTCGAGGTGTGCGCCGACTGCCGGGAGCTCGTCGACGAGCTGTCCGACGTGTCGGTGCTCCTGCTGCGAGCCACGGTGCCGCTCCTCCTCGGGTTCAGCCTGCTCACCGGGCTGCCGCCGGTCGAAGCGCCGCCGTTCCGCGCCATCCGCGCGCAGCGCGCGGCCCGCGTCGGGCTCACGGCCCGGGGCTTCGGCTCGGCGCGCCGGCGCAGCGCGGTGACCGTCCTCGCCGCGACGGTGCTGCTGCTGGCGCTCGCCGCCACTGCGTTCGCCATCTCGTCGCGGAACGGCTCGGCCGACCGCGTCAGCGCGGGCACGGTGCCGGCAGCCGCCGGCTCGTCGGCGCCGGGGAGCAGCTCGACGACCACGACGCGGCGGCATGCCACCAGCACCACGGCTCGCCACCAGGTGATGGGGGCACACGTCACGAGCACCACCCGACCGAAGGGGCACCACGGGTCCTCCACGACGACCACGTCGGTGAGCCACGGCCGGGAGCCCGGC
>JADGOP010000465.1 GCA_017882935.1 Actinomycetota bacterium | reverse complement strand
GAGGGCGCGGGTGATGATGGCGACAGCGGCGTCCACGTTCCCCTGTGCCAGTCTCAGGAGAGCGAGTCCTGGCTGCGGCTGGCAGGTCAGTTCCTCGGCTTGGCGGAACGCCTCCTCGGCACCTGCGAGGTCGCCGATCCGGCGGCGGATCTCGCCGATCTCGGCGAACCCGGCGGCCGCGTTGGTCACGTTGAGGGTGGCAAGCTCCGTGCACGCCCGCCGGGCCTGCTGCTCCGCGTCGTCCCATTCGCCCCGCGACCGCAATGACGACGCAAGGTGCACGCGGCACAGGCCCGGAAACACCGCTAGCGGATGTCGCTGCGCCCAGCGGGTGGTCGCCTCGCTCCACTCCGACGCACGCCGGAGATCGCCCAGCGCCTCGCAGGCGCTGATGAGGCTGCAGTACACCTTGCCCGTGGAGTAGGGGCGAAGGCGGCCTTCGACGGCGAAGAGCATCGCCTCGTCGAGCGTCGCCAACCCCTCGGCGGGGTCTCCCTCGTCGAGGAGGAGCCTGCCGAGCGTCTGCAGTGCCTCGGCCTCGATGTCGGGCGAACCCAGCCGCCGGCCGAGGTCCACGACCTCTCGGGCGGCCGTCGCTGCCGCAGCGAGGTCGCCCCGACCGTGGGCCACCTCCGCCTCGCGCAAGCACAGCGCCCCATACTCCACCGACTCCTGGTCGTCCTCGAGGGCGTGGCGGGCGCGGCGCAGCCAGGCCCCGGCGATGGCTGGCCGGGCCTTGAAGCAGTGGTGCTCGTAGAGCCACACGGCGCACTGCCCAGCGCGCGGCCGGTCTCCGAGCTCGTCGTACCCGGCATAGGCGCGCTCGCGGGCCTCGATGCACTCGTCGAGCCGGCCCAGCCACCAGGCGGCGTCGGCCAGTACGTCGAGCCGAGTGGCCTCCGCTGCCAGGTCGGACGTCGATGCCGCGACGGCGGCGTCGTGGGCCCCCTGCCAATCGCAGGCGGCTAGGGCCTGGCGAACCGCGTCGAGGGGATCGCGGTCAGCCACGGCGTCCCCCGCTTGTTCCGGCATGTCCGCCGAGGGTAGCGGTAACGCCCGACCGACCGCCTCGCCCTCCACCCCGTCGTCAACAGCTTGTCGGCCAGGTGCTCGCGCCCGGGCCCGATCGCGTCAGCCGGGCTGGTCACAGGGCCCCAGGAGCGGGTCTCGCACAAATCGCCGGGCAGGCCTTCGGGCGGGAGCGTGAGGTCGACACCGGCCGCAGATCGGCGCATCGGCCGAACGACGCAGTGCTGAAGGAGGTTGCTCGGCCAGATGGGGCGAATCACCCACACACCCGGCGTCGACGAATGCGTGGTTCGCCCGATGCGGCCGGCCCAGGGAGCGGTCAGGGTGATGCGATGAACAAGCGTCACCATGCTCAGGACGGATGGCCACAGCAGATGCAGCACCTGCTGATGCATGGACGTGACCGTGAAGCCTCCGAGCTGGCGGCCCGCCATTTGCTCGACGATCCGACCCACACCGTGTCACGCCGACCAGACGGCACCACCATGGCACCACTCGAGCAGCTCGAACCGTTGCGCGGCGGGATGGCATCGGGAATCAGCCCCGACGCCTCGCCCGGTAACACCCCCTGACGCCCCGAGCCTGCGGTGGACCGCCGGACAGCACTTCCACCACCCAACCACCCCCACCGAACACGGAGCACCGGGCGAGTCTCGGTCGCCCCCCTGAACCACATCGGAGCCCACACATGAACCCGAACAAGGCACTCTGGGAGAAGGGCGACTTCACTCGCATTGCGGAAACCATGAGGCAGAGCGGTAAGGAGCTGGTCGACTGGATCGGCGTCACCGAAGGCCTCAAGGTCCTGGACCTCGGCTGTGGCGACGGGACGACAGCACTCCCCGCCGCCCGGCTCGGCGCCGAGGTGTTGGGGGTCGACATCGCCCGGAACCTCGTCGAGGCGGGGAACCGCCGAGCCAAGGAAGCGGGTCTCACCAACCTCACGATCAAGGAGGGCGATGCCACCGATCTCGGTGAACTGGCCGACGACCGCTTCGATCTCGTCGTCAGCATCTTCGGCGCCATGTTCGCGCCCCGGCCCTTCGACGTCGCCCAGGAGATGGTGCGGGTCACGCGGCCCGGGGGCCGCATCGTCATGGGAAACTGGATCCCCGGCGACCCCACGCTGGTGGCGCAGATCCTGCGGATCAGCTCGGCGTACGCGCCGCCGCCGCCCGAGGGCTTCGTCAGCCCCATGACGTGGGGCATCACCGACGACGTCGTCGAGCGCTTCGCCGCCGCCGGGATCCCCGAGGCCAAGGTGTCGTGCGCCCCCGAGACGTTCGCCTTCGACGCCCCCGTGCCGCCGAAGGAGTTCGTCAGGCTGTTCCGGACCTACTACGGCCCCACGATGAACGCCTTCGAGGCGGCCGAGGCCAACGGACGCGCCGATGCCCTGCTCGGCGAGCTCGAGGGTCTGTTCGAGGCCCAGAACCAGAGCCCGACCGAACGCCAGACCTACATCCCCGCCACCTACTTGCGGGTGACCGTCGAGGTGTGACCGCTCGACCGGAGCAACAGCTCACCGTTCCTGCATCGCCCGGTCTGTGTTCACCG
>JADGOP010000464.1 GCA_017882935.1 Actinomycetota bacterium | reverse complement strand
CGCGTGGTCCGAACTGGAGGACGAGCAGGCTGCGGCGACGAGCGTGAGGGCCACCACCATCGCGCTGAGCACCTGTGTGGACCGGGATCGGGATGACCGCATGGCCCGATCATGGCGCGCGGATGTGAGCAACTCGTGAGGCGCGACACTGACGGGCCGGTACGGATCCGGCCCGTCAGCGCCTGGCAGTCGGCGCGAGCCGGGTGGAGGGAGCACCCGGCTGCGCCCGACGTGCGGACTACCCCGTGAAGGTGGGCTGCGCTGCGACGGCCGGGGCCGGGGCAGCCGGTGCAACCGTCGTCGAAGGAGCAACCGTGGTCGTCGGGGCCACCGTGGTCACCGTCGGCGCCGTGGTGTCGAGCACCTGCGCGACGACGTCGAGGGTCTGGGCTTCGGCACTTCCGATGGCGTAGATCGCGGTGTTGGTGTTCGCGTCGAAGGTGAGCGTCACCGGCCCGATCACCGTGGTCGCGGTCCCGGCCAGCTTCACCGCGATCTCGTGGCTGCCCGTGGGGATCTCTGCGACGGCCTCGTCCGGGTTGGTCAGGCTCGAGATGGCCTTGGCACCGTCGACGTAGATGTCGACGGCGGGAGCTGCGGCGGTGTGGCGCACGGAAACCCGGGCCTTTCCGGCCGCGAGCGGGTCGAGCTTGTTGACGAACACGTTCAGTGCCGGGTTCCCGCCCGCGTCCAGGTTCGCGACGATCGATGCCGAGATGCCGCCCGGTACCGTCTCGGTCTTGTCGATGACGGCGCCCGAGGAAGGAGCGTCGGTCGGGGGGCTCGCCACGTGGGGGAAGACTTGAACGTGGTAGTCCCCGGCTGCCAGCTCCAGCGGGCCGGCGACGGTGCTGGGCAGGAAGTCCGGCAGTTGCAGCTTGCCGTTGACGTACACGTCGACGGGCACCCCGGGGATGCCGTGCACCACATAGATCTGGCTGGTGCTCGCAGCAGCGGCGCTGCTGCCGACTCCGGGGAGCAGCAGTGCGGCCAGTGCTGCGGCGGTGGCGACGAGGGTGGTCCAGGACAGTTTGGCTCTCATGACGCTCCTTGGTTCGGCGGTCCACCGCCCCCTCACGGCGGACCGTGGCTGAGGCTTGTTCGGCGCCCGCCGGATGTCGGATGACAATTGGGCGCTAAATGTCCTCGGCCAGTCCCCTCGGGCGGTCGTCCCCGTCGGAGGCGTCCCAGGGCTGAGCCGCAGAGCGCCAGTGGGTTGCTCCTCTTGGTCGTTCTCGTAGAGGTGCCTCGGGGGCTGCGCGAACGTGCTGTAGGGCGTGCAGCGGAGCACGACACGGCCTTCCTCCTCACCGACCGGCCGGCGCACGATCTAGGCGTAGGACTCGACGTCCAGGCCAGATGAGTGCTGACCGACCAGCAGCTCGGAACCATCCTCGCCCCAAGCAGCAGGACGGTCGACTCCCATTAGGTCGGGTTCATCGACGCGAGCTGGAAGCTGCCGTTCTCCTTGTAGGTCACCCCACCGATCAGGGAACCGCTGTGCACGGTGATGACCCGCTGGTTCCGCACCGGCAAGCCGGTCGCGGCGTCGAACCAGACGTTGACGTCCTCCGTGCCGGTCTGGCCGCCGGTCAGGTTCCGCAACCGGTGGTAGTGCAATGTCGCCACCTTCGTACCTCCGATGTTGAGGCGCGCCGGGCCGACATAGGTGTACGGGCCGGAGGAGATCACCTCGCCGCTCGACCCTGTCGAGGTGCCACGGCACTCCTGCATCCAGTGTTCACCCACGCGTTGCGTCGCCCTGATGGCGTCGACCGGTGGGTTACACGTGTAGCTCGAGGAGGTGTCGACGTTGGCCATCACCAGGTGCAACCGCTGGAAGAACGCGCCAGCGTTCTCCGTGAGCCCCGAAGCGGCTGGGCAGTAGTCCCAGCTCTGCCAATGGTTCGTGCTGTAGTCGACCCGGAGCCTCCAGCACCGGCCCTCGAGGTGGGTCACGGTGCCCGGGATGCCGGGGCCCTGGGTCTGGGTCAGCGGCGGCCTTTCGAGGTGCTCGGTGCCTTCACCGCGGTATCGATAGATACCGGCCGCCGGCCGGAACGGCACCGCGCCGGTCGACTCGTCGGTGCCCGGCGCTCCGGCCCGGCGGCGGGCCTCCTCTATCGACACCGGCCGGGACGAGCCCCGGTTCCACAGCACGACGAACGTCGCCGCACCCGCGATCAGGGCGACCCCCACGATGGCCCCGACGATTCGGGCCCGATGGTGGCGACGACGCCCGGGTTCGCGCACCGCCACCTCGGGGGAGCCGGGCTCAGTCACGGCCCGGCAGGCTTCCCACCTCGAGGCCGGCCAGCTCGGACGTGCCCTCGAACACCACCTGGCCGCGCTCACGCACCACGCAGCGGAGCCGACCGGCCAGGTGCTCGAAGTCGGTGTCGACGTTGCGTCGCTCGGCCGGGAGCGGGACGGGCAGCACGTACGGTTCGATGCCGGTGCCGTCCCCGTCCAGGTCGACCTGGTAGCGCCGCGACCGGGCCCGGATGGCCCACCGCCCCGGGGTCACTTCGGAGTGCACGGACGCGGGTGGTGTGATGCGGATCACCCGCTCACCCAGCCGCACGA
>JADGOP010000463.1 GCA_017882935.1 Actinomycetota bacterium | reverse complement strand
GCTCGCTGCTGCTGCACGCCAACGCCGCCACCTGACCCACCTCGCCCCCGGACCGTTTGCCACGGCCCCGCGCGGGCAGCTTCACGACGATCGAGCGCCCGCCGTCCTGCGGGCGCCGGAAGGAGTCGTCATGAAGAACGTGTGGAAGGGATTCGTCGTGGGAGGCCTGCTCGGCGCGACCATCGGGCTGCTGCTCGACGGTGGCGCGAAGGCGCGCACCACGGTCGCGGAGGCCACCGCCGACGCCGACCTCGCAGGTCGGGCCCGTGAGCTGGGCCACCGGGTCGCGAGCTCCGACGTGGTGCACCAGGCCGCCGACCGCGCCCACCAGGTGGCCGAGATCGCCGCCGACAAGCTGCCGTCGTCGGCCAGCGCCTGACCGAGCGGGCGGCGGGCCCGCTCAGGCCACGAGTCGGTCGCGCAGGCGGCTCACCGCGCGGCTCATCCAGCGGGAGACCTGCATCTGGCTGACGCCGTAGCGCGCGGCGATCTCCGCCTGCGACAGGCGGTGCGAGAACGACAGGTCGAGCAGCTCGCGGTCGCGCCCCGACAGCTCGGTGAGCGCCTGGCGCAACGCCAGCTGGTCGACCGTGGCGGCGATGGGGTCGACGGCGGGCGCCGCCGCGTGGTCGCTCGTGCCCGGTCGCGCGAGGTCGAGTGAGGTCGAGTGGCGCGCCAGCATCGATTCCTGCGTCTCGAGCAGCACCTCGATGTCGATCCCGAGCTCGTCGGCGACCTGCTGGGGGGTGGGCGAGCCGCCCAACCGCTGGGTCAGCGCCTCGACGGCGTCGGCGATCGCCCCGGCCTGCTCGTGCACCTGCCGCGGCACGCGCAGCGCCCAGCCCTGGTCGCGGTAGTAGCGCTTCAGGGCGCCGAGGATGGTGGGCGTGGCGAAGGCCTCGAACGTGGGCCCGCGCTCCGGGTCGAAGCGGTCGAGCGACCGCAGGAGCGACTCGTAGGCGACCTGCTGCAGGTCGTCGAGCAGGTCGCCGCCCCGGTACATGCGGCGGGCCAGGCGCTCCGCCAGGGGGCTGTAGCGCTCGACCAGCCAGCGGCGGTCGGCGGGGTCGCGACGCTCCGACCACCCCAGGTGGTGGAACCAGAGCTCGACGCGCGCCATCACCTCGTCGTCGTCCCACTCGGGGGAGGCGCCGTCGGGCCCGGGCTCGGCGCGCGGCCGGGTCTCGTCGCCCTGCTGGTGCGTCGAGCCGACCATGGCCACATGGTGGTGGACGCGCGGTCCCTTGTAAACCTGGCGACAGGCGGTGCGGGGGTGGCGATCACCCGGAAAACCCGCTGGTCAGACGCCGCCTCGCCGAACCATTCCGGGAATTCTGTTTGAGGTGCGCCGGGCCGGGGATACCGACGTCCAAGCGACCAGAGGAGCTCCCCGTGCTCGAGACGACCGTCCGGACCACCACGCAGCCCACGCGCAAGGCACAGGCGTTCGACCGACTCATCGAGCAGTTCAGCGAGCCGGGTGACCGTGAGCTCGTCGAGCGCACCATCCCCCGCTCACTCGACGAGGGCACCGACGATGCCCCGGCCGTCGACGAGCGGCTGTGGCACGCGCACCTCTGCTACTCCCGGTCGCGCGACGCCGGGCTGCGACGCCTGCTCGTCGAGGAGTACCAGGGCTATGCGGTGTCGCTGGCCCAGCGGCTCCACCGCGACAGCGAGCCCCTCGAGGACCTGGTCCAGGTGGCGTTCGAGGGCCTGCTCGTGGCCCTGAACCGCTTCGAGCCCGAGCGCGGCGTGCCGTTCATCGGCTTCGCCACCCCCACCATCCTCGGCTCGCTCAAGCGCCACTACCGCGACGTCGGCTGGCTGGTGCGGGTGCCGCGGCGCGTCCACGAGCTGGCCGCACCCGCCCGACGCGCCACCGACGACCTCACCGCGGAGCTCGGGCGCAGCCCCAGCCTCGCGGAGACCGCCGAGCGCCTCGGCGTCGACGTCGAGGACCTGATCGTGGCCCAGGAGGCCACCAACGCCCGGTCCACCACCTCGCTCGACGCCATGGTCACGCCGGGCGGTCGGCCCCGCGAGCACCTGGGCGCGGTCGACCCCAACATGGGCCACGTCGACGACATCCTCGCCCTCGAGCAGGCCCTCGGTGAGCTGCCCGAGCGCGACCGCCTCGTGATCCGCCGCTACTTCTTCGACGGACGGTCGCAGGTGGAGATCGCCGCGGAGTTCGGCGTCAGCCAGATGCAGGTGTCGCGCTGGCTCTCGTCCAACCTGCGCCGGCTGCGCAGCTGGATCCCCGCCGGTTGACCCCGGCGCGGTCGCCTCATCACGGGAAACGCGCGTGTCCGGGTAACATCGGGCCGTCAACGGGCGCGGCCGACGGCCGCCGTGGGGAGGTCGACCTCGTGGATGCACGAAAGAACTTCCAGTGCCACGTCCTGAGCGAGGGCGGCCAGCCGGTCGTCGCGTTCAGCGGTGAGCTCGACGTCGCCGCGGCCGACGACGCCTGGGCGCAGCTCGAGCCCCTGATCGGCACCGACACCGAAGGCCTGGTCATCGACCTCTCGGGCGTGACCTTCATCGACTCCCGGGGCCTCAGCGTGCTGGTCCGGGCCTGGACCG
>JADGOP010000076.1 GCA_017882935.1 Actinomycetota bacterium | reverse complement strand
CGAGCAGGCCGCCAGGAGCTGCGGCCCCATGGCCAGCCCGCCGAGGGCGAGGCCGCTGCGGGTGAGGAAGCGCCGCCGGGACATGCTGCGCGCCATGGCGATGGCCGCTTCGAGCTCGGGGTCGTTGGGGTGCTGATCGGTCATGGGGTGCTCCAGAGGGGCGAGGCTCAGGGGGGAGAGCAGGGGAAGGGGCGTTGGGTGGGGCGGGCAGGCGGCGCGGCGGGGATCAGTCGGAGGCCTCGCCCGACACGGCGGCACGGTCGGCCGCGTCGGCGGGAGGGAGGACGACGGATGTCGCGGGATCCCAGGTGGACCAGACCGCGTCGCCGGGGATGGGAAGCCGTTCGGTCCCGCCCGACGGCAGGTGGGCGACGAGCTCGGCGCCGTCGGCGAGGGCCACGGCATAGCGGACCACCGGGCCCTGGAACACGAGGTCGCGGACGGTGCCGGGCAGCGAGGGCCGGCCGTCGCCCAGGTCGGTGGTGCTCAGCGAGATGCGCTCGGGGCGCACCATGAGCGTGGTGGCCGAGCCGGAGCGCAGCTCGTCGTGCTCACAGCGCGTGGTGAGCCTGGTGCCGGCCACGGAGACGACGGCGCTGGCGGCGTCGCGCGAGTCGAGCGTGCCCGACCAGAGGTTGGCCGAGCCGATGAAGCCGGCCACGAAGACCGAGGCGGGGTGGTCGTAGATCTCCTCGGGGGAGCCGATCTGCTCGACCTTCCCACTGTTCATCACCGCGATCCGGTCGCTCATGGTGAGCGCCTCTTCCTGGTCGTGGGTGACGAAGATGAAGGTGATGCCGACCTCGCGCTGGATGCGCTTGAGCTCGAGCTGCATCGTCTGGCGGAGCTTGAGGTCGAGGGCGCCGAGCGGCTCGTCGAGGAGCAGGGCGCGGGGGAGGTTCACCAGTGCCCGGGCGAGGGCGACGCGCTGCTGCTGGCCACCGGAGAGCTGCGCGGGGCTGCGCTTCGCGAAGTCGCCCAGGCGCACCACGCCGAGGAGCTCGTCGACCCGGCTGGCGATCTCGGCCTTGGGTACCTTCTTGGCGCGGGGGCCGTAGGCCACGTTGTCCCACACGCTCATGTGGGGGAACAGCGCGTACTGCTGGAAGACCGTGTTCACGTTGCGCTTGTGCGGCGGCACCCGCGACACGTCGTCGCCCTCGAGGCGGATCGCACCCGACGTCGGCGTCTCGAAGCCAGCGATCATGCGGAGCGTCGTGGTCTTGCCGCAGCCCGACGGGCCGAGCATCGAGAAGAACTCGCCTTCACCGATCGAGAAGTGCGCGTCGTCGACGGCGGCGTAGTCGCCGAACATCTTCGTCACGTGGTCGATCTCGATGACCGTCGACGGCAGGGCCGAGGGGTCGGTCACGTCATTGATCGTCGAGTCGGTGGCGCTCAGCTATCACCCCTCCAAGCGTGGGCCGGTCGTGGTGTGACCACGACCACCTCGGGTGGACACAGGCACAATCGCAGGAAAACCGGCAGTACGCAAGAGAATCCGTTGTTACGGGCGCGTGAATCGAATGAATCCCTTGCACAACCTGCGGTGGCCTGTGCAACATGCCTGAGGACGTGCGCGGCGCCGCCGCGCACGGATTGACGTTCACGAGGTCGGGCACCTCGCCCGGCCCGCCTGCGACAGACAGGGGATGGCGTGTTCGAAGGCAACTTCATCGGTGGTGCGTGGCAGCCTGCGGCGAGTGGTGCGGTCGACGAGGTGCTCGCCCCGGCGACCGGCGAGGTGCTCGCCAAGGTGCCGTCGAGCGACAAGGTCGACGTCGACGCCGCGGTTGCCGCGGCCGCCACGGCGTTCGAGACCTGGGGCCTGGTCACGCCGCGCGAGCGGGCCGAGCGCCTCCTGGCGCTGGCCGACGCGGTCGAGGCGAACCTCGACGAGCTGAAGCGCCTCGAGATGGACAACGTCGGCAAGCCGGCGTCGATCATCGACTTCGAGTTCGACCTCACGGTCGACAACCTCCGCTTCTTCGCAGGAGCCGCGCGCTGCCTCGGCACGCAGGCGGCGGGGGAGTACCTCGAGGACCACACCTCGATGCTGCGGCGCGACCCGCTCGGCGTGTGCGTCGGCATCGCGCCGTGGAACTACCCGCTCAACATGGCCGTGTGGAAGCTGGGCCCGGCACTGGCCGCCGGCAACACCTTCATTCTCAAGCCCTCCGAGCTCACGCCCCTCACGGCGCTGAAGCTGGCCGAGATCGCCGCCGACATCTTCCCGCCGGGCGTGTTCAACGTGCTGTGCGGTCAGGGCGAGACCGCCGGCGACGCGCTCGTGCGCCACCCCGACGTGGCGATGCTGTCGCTGACCGGCGACGTGAACACCGGCAAGCTCATCGCGCGCAACGCCGCCGACACGCTGAAGCGGGTGCACCTCGAGCTGGGTGGCAAGGCGCCGGTGCTCGTGTTCGACGATGCCGACCTCGACGCCGTGGTCGCCACCCTCGCCGAGACCGGGTACTACAACTCCGGCCAGGACTGCACGGCGCCGTGCCGCGTCATCGCCGGGCAGGGGATCTACGACGACCTCGTGGGCAACCTGGCGATCGCCGTCTCGGCGCTCGCCACGGGCGACCCGAGCGACCCCGACACCGAGGTCGGGCCGGTGATCTCCGATGAGCAGCGCACGCGCGTGGCGGGCATGGTCGACCGAGCGGTCGACGCGGGTGCCGAGGTCGTCGCAGGCGGACGGGCCCTCGACCGCGCGGGCTTCTTCTACGCCCCCACGGTCGTCGCCGGTCCGAAGCAGGACAGCGAGCTGGTGCAGCGCGAGGTGTTCGGCCCCGTCGTGTCGATCCAACGCGTCACCGACGAGGAGCAGGCCGTGAAGTGGGCCAACGACGTCGACTACGGCCTGGCGTCGAGCGTCTGGACCAGCGATGTGGGGCGCGCCATGCGCGTCAGCCGCGGGCTGCGCTTCGGGGCGGTGTGGGTCAACGACCACATCCCGGTGGTGTCGGAGATGCCCCACGGCGGCTTCAAGCAGAGCGGGTACGGCAAGGACATGTCGATCTACGCCGTCGAGCACTACACCGAAATCAAACACGTCATGATCAAGTTCTGAAAGTGGTGACCTCCATGTCCGATGTCGATGCCATGCTCGCCCGTGGGGCCGAGATCGCCGAGCGGGAGACCGCGACGCTGCTCGCCAACACGCAGGTCTCCAAGACCCTCTACGACGAGGCGGTGGGCACCATGCCCCTGGGGGTGGGATCGTCGTTCCAGGCGGGCGACCCCTATCCCATCTACCTCGACCGCGGGCTCGGCAGCCACGTGTGGGATGTCGACGGCAACGAGTACGTCGACGGCCACGGCGGCTTCGGCGTGAACATCGTCGGCCACGCCCACCCGAAGATCATCGAGGCCATCGAGAAGGCCGCGCACACCGGCACCCACTTCGCCGTCACCACGCGCAGCACCATCCTCATGGCCGAGGAGATCTCGCGGCGCTTCGGCCTCGACCAGGTGCGGTTCGCGAACTCCGGCACCGAGGCAACCATGGACGCCATCCGGGTGGCGCGTGCCGCCACGGGCCGCGAGCACATCGTGAAGATCGAGGGCAGCTACCACGGTCACCACGACGCGGTGATGTTCTCCGTGGTGCCCAACTCCGACGCCATCGGCGGTCGCGACATGGCGTCCACGATCCCGATGTCGACCGGCATCCCGAAGGTCACGGCCGAGTACACGCACGTGGTGCCGTTCAACGACGCGGCCGCGTTCGAGGCCATCCTCAACGAGCGCGGCAGCGAGATCGCCTGCCTCATCCTCGAGCCGGTGATGATGAACATCGGCATCTGCCAGCCGCAGCCCGGCTACCTCGCCCGGCTCCGCGAGCTCTGCGACCAGCACGGCGTGGTGCTCATCTTCGACGAGGTGAAGTCCGGCGCCACCGTCGCCGAGGGCGGTGCCATCGAGCGCTACGGCGTGCGTCCCCACCTGGCGTGCTTCGCCAAGGCGCTGTTCGGCGGCACGCCCGGAGCGGCGTTCGGCGGCGACGCCGCGATCATGGACGTCATCGCCCATGGCGGCTGTGCCCAGCAGGGCACCTTCAACGGCAACCCGTTGGTCGCTGCCGCCGGAGTCGCCGCACTCACGCAGGTCCTCACCCCCGAGGCCTACGAGCAGCTCGCGCACCTCGGGTCGCGCCTGGCCAACGGCTGCCAGAAGGCCATCGACGAGTACGGCATCCCGGCGCACGCGGTCGACCTCGGCGCGAAGGGGTGCGTGTCGTTCCGCCCCGAGCCGCTGCAGAACTACCGCGACTTCCTCGAGACCCGTCCCGAGCTGTTCGCCGCCGCCTACCCCTGGGCCGTCAACCGTGGCGTGTTCATGACACCCGGCGACGAGGAGCAGTGGACGCTCTCGGTGCAGCACACCGACGCCGACATCGACCGCTACGTCGACATGTTCAGCGGGTTCTGCGCCCAGCTCGCCGGCTGACCCCCGGTCGGCCGCCACCCTCGACCTCACCCCGACCCCGCACCTCCCTCCCCGTTCTGCGTGCGAATACCGTCGCTCAGCGACGCTTTCCGCACGCAGAACGGCGGGGTCGGGAAGGTCAGGCGCGGTCCTGGTAGCGGAACCACTGGCCGACGACCGGGAGGTAGGCCCGGCGGAGCGCGCGCAGCGGGATGCGTGGGTGCTTCAGCTCGGCGAAGGCGGGGGGCGGAGCCTCCCCGAGCACGGTCTGGGCGAGGCGGTGGCCGAGCCAGGTGTTGAGGGCCACACCCGAGCCGTTGCAGCCCGTGGCGTACCAGGCGCCGCGGAGCTGTCCGACGTGCGGCAGGCGGTCGAGGGTGACCGCCACGTAGCCGCCCCACTGGTAGTCGATGCGGGCGTCGGCGAGCTGGGGGTGGACTCGCCGCATCGACTCGGTGAGGAACGCGGTCGCCTCGTCGAGCGACGGCGGGTTCATGCTCTTGCGGCCGCCGAAGAGCATGCGGCCGTCGGGCGTGAGGCGCCAGTAGTAGAGGAAGTTCTTGGTGTCGACGAACATGCGGCCCCTCGGGCTGAGCTCGGCGGCCAGCGCGGGGTCGAGCACCTCGGTGGCCACGATGAAGCTGCCGACCGGCAGCACCCGCGAGCGCAGCTCGGGCAGGAAGCCGTCGGCGTAGGCGTTGGTGGTGACGATCACGTCGGCGGCCTCGATGGCTCCCGCAGCGGTCGTGACGCGCAGCCGCCCGTCGGGAAGCTGCTCGAGCGAGCGGGCCGCGCGGTGGTCGTGGATGTCGGCGCCCGCATCGAGGGCCAGGCGCGCCAGCCCGGCGTGGAGCCGGGCCGGGTGCACCCCGCCCGTGCGGTCGAACACGACCCCGCCGTAGTACGCGGTCGAGCCGATCTCGTCGGCCAGTTCCTCGCGGGCCACGAAGCGGACCGGCTCACCGGCCTCGGCGTGCTCCCGGGTGGTCTCGCGGAGGTACGGGACGAGGCGGGGGGTGTGCGCCAGGTAGAGCTGACCCGTGCGCGCGTAGTCGCACGCGATCGCCTCGTCGGCGATCAGCGCCTCGACCCAGTCGAAGGCCTCGTTCACCTCCTGGTGCAGCCGCGTGCCGAGCGGGCCGAGCTTGCGCTCCAGGGTGGCCGGACCGCTCTTGAGCTCGGGGATGACCATGCCCCCGTTGCGGGCGTGCGCGCCCCAGCCGAGGCGCTCCTTCTCGAGCACGACGACCTCGCGCCCGGCGGCCGCCAGGGTGCGTGCCGCGGCGATTCCGGCGAAGCCACCGCCGACCACCACCACGTCGGCGTGGCCGGGCAGGGGGCGGCGGTCGAGGCGGGGAGGATCGGCCTGGTCCTGCCAGAGGACGTGCTCGGTCGCGGGGCTGGGGCTCACGCCCGGCAGCGTATGGCGTCAACGTGTCCGGAGCGTGAAACCCTCGCGATCGGCGCCTCGCGCCCGCGGAATCAGTGGCAGGATTGACGCTCTGCGACTGAATCGGTCGAGCGGGCCCCGCCGACCGCGCCCGGTTCGAAAGGATCGTCCGTGACCGCCCATGCCGATCTGCTGGCCCGTCACCGCCGCGTGCTGCCGTCGTGGCTCACCCTGCTGTACGACGAGCCGCTCGCGCTGGTCGACGGCAAGGGCTGCGAGGTGGTCGACGCCGAGGGCCGCCGCTACCTCGACTTCTTCGGCGGCATCCTCACCACCATGACCGGCTACCACGTCGACGAGGTGGTCGAGGCGGTGCAGGCCCAGGTCGGCCGCATGCTGCACACGTCCACGCTCTACCTCATCGAGCCCATGATCGAGCTGGCCGAGCGCCTGGCCGAGCTGTCGACGATCCCCGATGCCAAGGTCTTCTTCACCACCTCCGGCACCGAGGCCAACGAGGCCGCGCTGCTGCTCGCCTCCACCGCCCGTCGGTCGAACCAGCTGCTCGCGCTCCGCAACAGCTACCACGGGCGCTCCTTCGCCACCATGGGCATCACCGGCAACCGGGGCTGGTCGGCGTCGAGCCTCACGCCGTTCGTCGTCCAGTACCTCCACAGCGGCGACCGGTTCCGGGGCGTGTTCCGCGACCTGTCCGACGACGACTTCGTCGCCACCATGGCCGCCGACCTGCGTGAGGTCCTGGCCACGTGCACGGCGGGCGACGTCGCCGCGCTCATCGCCGAGCCCATCCAGGGCGTGGGCGGCTTCACCGTGCCGCCCGACGGCCTCTTCGGGGCGCTCCAGGAGGTGCTGCGCGAGCACGGCATCCTGTACATCTCCGACGAGGTGCAGACCGGGTGGGGCCGCACCGGCGACCACTTCTGGGGCTTCCAGGCCCACGGCGTCGAGCCCGACATGATCACCTTCGCCAAGGGGCTGGGCAACGGGCTCCCCATGGCCGGGGTCATCGCCCGCGGCGACCTCATGGACACCATCGGCGTGAGCTCGATCTCCACGTTCGGCGGCAACCCACTGGTGTGCGCCGGGGCGCTGGCCAACCTCGACTACCTCCTCGACCACGACCTGCAGGCCAACGCTGCCGCGGTCGGCTCACGCATCATGGGGCAGCTGCGCGACGAGGCAGGCCCGCTCGGTGTCGTCGGCGACGTCCGCGGCAGGGGCCTCATGATCGGGGTCGAGCTCGTGGGGCCCGACGGGCGCACGCCCGCACCCGAGGCCGCCACCGCGGTCCTCGAGCAGACCCGTCGCGACGGGGTGCTCGTGGGCAAGGGCGGGCTCTATGGCAACTGCCTCCGGGTCGCCCCGCCGCTGTCGCTGACCATCGAGGAGGCCGAGCGCGGAACGGACGTCCTCATCGACGCCCTGCGCACCGCCGACGCCGCGCAGGAGAGCCGGTCGTGAGCGTGCTCCCCACCATCGACCACTGGCACGACGGCACCGCCTGGGCCGGCACCTCGGAGCGGACCGCGCCGGTGCGCAACCCGGCCACGGGCGACGAGGTCGCGGCGGTGCGCCTCGCCTCCGCCGCCGACACGGCCACCGTGGTCCGGCGCGCCCGCGACGCGGCCGACGACTGGCGCGAGGCATCCCTCAGCAAGCGGACCAAGGTGCTGTTCGGGTTCCGCCAGCAGCTCGACGAACGTGCCGACGAGGTGGCCGCGGTCATCACCCGCCAGCACGGCAAGGTGCGGTCCGACGCCTTCGGTGAGGTGCAGCGGGGGCTCGAGGTCGTCGAGTTCGCGTGCGGCGTCGGCTCGCTGCTGAAGGGCTCGCACACCGAGCAGGCGTCGACCGGCGTCGACGTCACGTCGATCCTCCAACCCGTCGGCGTCGCCGTGGGGATCACGCCCTTCAACTTCCCCGCCATGGTGCCGCTGTGGATGGTCCCGATGGCCCTCGCGTGCGGCAATGCCTTCGTCCTCAAGCCGTCCGAGCGCGACCCCGGCGCGTCGTTGCTCCTCGCGGAGATGCTCGCGGAGGCGGGGCTGCCCGCGGGGGTCTTCTCGGTGCTGCATGGTGACCGCGAGGTGGTCGACGCGCTGCTCACCGACCCGCTGGTCGACGCCGTGAGCTTCGTGGGCTCCACGCCCGTGGCGCGGCACGTCTACGAGACGGCCACCGCTGCCGGCAAGCGGGTGCAGGCCCTCGGCGGCGCCAAGAACCACCAGGTCGTCCTTCCCGACGCCGACCTCGACGCGGCGGCGAGCGCGGCCGTCAGCGCGGCCTACGGCTCGGCAGGGGAGCGGTGCATGGCCATCTCCGTGGTCGTGGCCGTCGACCCGGTCGGCGACGCGCTCGTGGAGCGCATCGCGAAGCTGGCGGCCGAGGTGGTCGTCGCCGACGGTGCCGAGCCGGGCACCGACATGGGCCCGCTGATCACGGCCGAGCACCGCGACCGCGTCGCCTCCATGGTCGACGCGGGCGAGCAGGCGGGGGCCGCGGTGGTCGTCGACGGTCGGGGGCTCTCGGTCGCCGGTCGGCCCGGTGGTTTCTTCCTGGGCCCGTCGCTGCTCGACCACGTCACACCGGACATGACCGTGTACCGCGACGAGATCTTCGGGCCCGTGCTGTGCGTGGTGCGGGTGCCCAGCTACGACGCGGCCGTGGCACTCGTGCGCGACAACCCCTACGGCAACGGCGTGTCCCTGTTCACCCGTGACGGGGGCGCGGCACGGCGCTTCACCTTCGAGGTCGAGGCTGGCATGGTGGGCATCAACGTGCCCATCCCGGTGCCCATGGCGTACTACTCGTTCGGCGGGTGGAACGACTCGCTGTTCGGCGACACCCACGTGCACGGCCCCGAGGGCGTGCACTTCTACACGCGGAGCAAGGTGGTGACCAGCC
>JADGOP010000462.1 GCA_017882935.1 Actinomycetota bacterium | reverse complement strand
GCGCTCTGCCTGGCCGCGGGCATCTGGCTGGAGCAGCTCGACGCAGTCGGCTATCGCCACCTCCGACGGGTCGCCGCCTCGTCGGGCACCGTCGGCCGTGCCGCGAAGCGGCTCACGAGCGAGCTCGCCCCGCCGCCCGCCACGGTCACCACGATCCGGCTGCTCGGCGGGCTCCGCGTCGAGCGCGAGGGCGTGCAGGTTGTCGGCCCCGAGTGGAACCGGGCCCGGGTGAGACAGCTCAAGCTGTTCCTCGCCACTCGGGGTGAGACCACTCGGGAGGACGCGATTCGAGCGCTCTGGCCCGACCTCGACATCGAGCCGGCCCAGAACAACTTCCGGGTGACCTTGTCCTACCTCCAGCGCCTCCTCGAGCCCGGCCGCAGTCGCAACGAGCCGTCGTACCTCCTCCACCAGACGGCGAACGTCCTCCACCAGACGGCGAACGTCCTCCGCCTGAACACCGGGACGCACCTCCGGCTCGACACCGAGCTCTTCTCCGCAGCCGTGGCCGGCGCGGCCGAGGCCGTCCGGCTCGGGCACCTGCGCGAGGCGCTGAAGCTCCACCGGGAGGCGCTCGACCTCTATCGGGGAGACCTGGGCGGAGCCGAGCAGCCCGACTGGGCCACGGGGGCCCAGACACGACTCCGCAGCCAGTTCCTGGCCGTTGCGCTGCGAGCCGGTGAGCTTCTCCTCGCCGAAGGCGACACCGACGATCCCCTCGGGCTCGCGGGCCGCGTGCTCGACGTGGAGCCCTGGTCCGAACGGGCGCACCGCCTCCAGGCCTCCGCACACCTGGCCCGCGGCGAGCGGGCGGCGGCACGCCGCACCCTCGACCTCTGCCTGGCACGCCTGGACGACCTCGACGTCGCACCCGAACCGGAGACGACCCGACTCGACCGGCTGACGCGCCTGATCGCGTCCGCCGCGCCGGTCGTCGGCGATCCCTGACCAGCGCACCCTTCGAGCGGGGCAACGATCCTCGCCCCTTCTGCGGCATGGCCGTGGCAGTGGACCTCGAGGGCGCTGGCCAGGTCGTGGACGAGCCCGGCCATGCCCGCGGTACGGTCCCGACGAGGCGACGACGCCGAACGAGCGGAGGACGGGTGACGATGAAGTTCACGTACGCAGAGGCCATGACGAACCCGGCGTTCTACGTCCCACTGGCCCAGGCGGCCGAGGACGCGGGCTTCGACTCGTTCCTCGTGCCCGACTCGGTCGCCTACCCCGAGCGCTCCGACTCGGTGTACCCGTTCAACCCCGACGGCTCACGGGAGTTCCTCGAGGACAAGCCGTTCCTGGAGCCGTTCGCCCTCGTCTCCGCGCTCGGCACGGTGACCGAACGCATCCGCTTCACCATCTCGGTGCTCAAGTTGCCGATCCGCCACCCGGTGCACGTCGCCAAGCTCGCCTCGACCGCGGCCGTGATGAGCGGCAACCGGCTGACCCTCGGCGTCGGTGTCAGCCCCTGGCCCGAGGACTACGCGCTGACCGGCACGCCGTGGGAGCGGCGTGGCCAACGCATGGACGAGTGCATCGAGGTGGTGCAGGGCCTGCTCGACGGTGGCTTCTACGAGCACCACGGTGCGGCCGTCGACGTCCCGTCGATCAAGATCTGCCCCGTGCCGAGCCAGCACGTCCCGCTGCTCGTGGGCGGGCACTCCGAGGCAGCGCTGCGACGCGCGGCGCGCTTCGACGGTTGGATCCACGGGGGTGGTGAGCACGACGACCTGCCGACGATGATCACCCGCCTGCACGACCTGCGCGCCGAGCTCGGGCGCGCGTCCGAGCCGTTCGAGATCCACGTGATCAGCGGCGACGCGTACTCGCTCGACGGGCTCCGGCGTCTCGAGGAGCAGGGCGTCACCGAGGTCATCGTCGGCTTCCGGTGGCCCTACGACGTCGGCGCCGACGAGCAGCCCCTCCAGGACAAGATCGACCTCCTGCGTCGCTACGCGGATCGCACCATCGCCGCCTTCCGCGGCTGAACCTGCGCAGGGCCGGGCCAGGCTGGCCACCGCATCGAGGGTCCGAAAATCCCTCCGGCAGCGTTCCGGGTAGACGCGAGACGGAGCGGGGGCCGACAACAGAACTCCCTTCAAGGAGGAAGCCCAATGGAACGATCGCGTCTCGGCCCAGCTTCGGTGCTGGCCGCCCTCATCGCCACCTTCGTGCTGCTCATGACGGTGGCGGCACCAGCCGGCGCCCGCGAGGGGCACGGCCACGGCCACTCATCGGGGGCGTTCACCCGCGTGAACGTCGTCTCCGACCAGCCCGGCGTGGCAAAGCGCACCGACCCCAACCTGGTGAACGCGTGGGGCCTCGCCGCCGGCCCCGCGACCCCGTTGTGGGTGGCAGACAACGGGACCAGTCTCTCGACGATCTACCCGGGCGTGAAGCCCAACGACGTGATGGTGGCCCCGCTCGTCGTGAACACCGCGACCGATGGCCCGACGGGTGCCGTGTACAACCCGACGAGCGGCTTCCAGGTCGGCGGCCAGAGCGCGCTGTTCATCTTCGACTCCGAGGCCGGTGACATCACCGGGTGGGCGCCGAACGTCCCACCCCCCTCGCCCTCGACGATGGCGCAGCCCGCAGCACACGTCGCCGGTGC
>JADGOP010000075.1 GCA_017882935.1 Actinomycetota bacterium | reverse complement strand
GAGCGCGGCGAGCAGTGCGGCCGCGCCGAGGCGGTTTCTCATGATGTTGTTCCCCATGGGTCGGGCACCGTAGCCCCCCGGTTGGCGGCCGATGGAGCAGGGCCGCGAGGATGACGGCATGGCTCGAGTTCTCGTCACCGAAAAGATCGCCGATGGAGGCCTCGACCGCCTCCGCAACGCTGGCCACGAGGTCGACCTCCAGCTGGGTCTCAGCCCCGACGACCTGCTCACCGCGGTGAAGGGGGCCCACGCCCTCATCATCCGCTCCGCCACCACGGTCACCGCCGAGGTGCTGGCCGCGGGCACCGAGCTCCAGGTCGTGGGTCGGGCCGGCATCGGGCTCGACAACGTCGACGTCGACGCCGCCACCAAGCAGGGCGTGATGGTCGTCAACGCGCCGCAGTCCAACATCCTCTCGGCGGCCGAGCAGACCATGGCGCTGCTGCTGGCCCAGGCCCGCAACGTGCCCCAGGCGCACGCCGCGCTCGTGGCCGGTCGGTGGGAGCGGTCCAAGTGGGAGGGCGTCGAGCTCGCCGACAAGACGCTCGGCATCATCGGCCTGGGCCGCATCGGCAAGCTCGTGGCCCAGCGCGCCCTGGCGTTCGGCATGAAGCTCATCGCCTACGACCCCTTCGTGTCCGAGGACCGGGCGCGGCAGCTCAGCATCGAGCTGGTCGACCTCGACACGCTGCTCGCCACTGCCGACTTCGTCACGCTGCACGTGGCCAAGACGCCCGAGACCATCGGCCTGATCAACGCCGAGCGGCTCGCCAAGGCCAAGAAGGGCATCCGCATCATCAACGTGGCCCGCGGCGGCATCATCGTCGAGGACGACCTCGCTGAGGCCATCAAGTCGGGTCACATCGGCGGTGCCGCCCTCGACGTGTTCGCCAAGGAGCCCACCACCGAGTCGCCGCTGTTCGAGCTGCCCCAGGTGGTGGTCGCGCCGCACCTCGGCGCCAGCACCCGTGAGGCCCAGGACAAGGCGGGCGACACCATCGCCGAGATGGTGTTCCTCGCGCTCGCCGGCGAGTTCGTGCCCTTCGCCGTCAACGTGAGCGCCGCCGAGGCGAGCGAGACCGTGCGCCCGTTCCTGCCCCTGGCCGAGAAGCTCGGCGGCCTCTTCGCCTCGCTCTCGGGCGGCTCACCCGACACCCTCGAGATCGAGTACCAGGGCCAGCTCGCCGACTACGACACCCGCATCCTCACGCTGTCGGTGCTCAAGGGCGTGTTCGGCGCCACCTCCGACGAGCCGGTGTCCTACGTCAACGCGCCGCAGCTCGCCGCCGACCGGGGCATCGAGGTGCGCGACACCAGCACCTCCACCGCCCGCGACTACGTCAACCTCATCTCGCTGCGCGGCGGCGGCCACTCGCTCGCCGGCACCTTGAGCGGCCTCAAGGGCGACCCCCGCCTGGTCCTCGTCGACGACCACTCCATCGACGTCCCGCCGGCGCGCAACATGCTCGTGGTCCGCAACGACGACCGCCCGGGCGTGATCGGCCGCGTCGGCACCCTGCTGGGGGAGGCGGGCGTGAACATCGCCGACATGGCGGTGGGTCGCTCCGACGAGGGCGCCTCGGCGCTCATGGTGGTCTCCACCAGCGAGACGGTGTCGGAAGAGGTCGCGGCGTCGCTGCGCGCCGCCGATGGCGTCACGTCGGTGAACGTCCTCGCCCGCGACTGACCCCCCGCGACTGACCCCCTCTCCGCGTTCTGCGTGCGAATAGCGTCGCCCAGCGACGGTTTTCGCACGCAGAACGGCGGGCCGCGGGCGGAAGGGGGTTGACATTGTCTCAATGTGTGATGTCATTGAGACAATGATCGGGACGGCGGGGCGCACCACGCAGGCGGGCGGGCGATGATCCTGCACGTCGACGCCTCGTCGGCCGTGCCGCCCTACGAGCAGATCCGCGAGCAGCTGCACGCGCTCGTCGAGGGTGGGGTCCTCGCCGCCGGCGACCGCCTCCCGCCGATCCGCCAGCTGGCGGGCGACCTCGGCCTGGCCACGAACACCGTCCAGCGGGCCTACCGCGAGCTCGAGGCCGAGGGCCTCATCGAGTCCCGCGGGCGCCACGGCACCGTCGTGCTGCACCGGGCGCAACCGACCCACGCCCCCGCGGAGGTCGAGCTCCGCAGCGCGGCCGAGTCGTTCGCCCGCGAGGCCCACGCCTCGGGCGCGGCGCTCGACGACGTCCTCGGCACCGTGCGCGCCGCCTTCCTGCGCATCGCCGCCACCGGTCCCGGCCTGACCCCACGAGAGGGTGCCCGATGATCCTGCTGCCGATCTTCTCCATCGCGGTGATCGCCGCGATCCTCATCGGCGCCCGGGGTGGCCCGACGCGGCTGACCCGCACGGCCGTGGTCGTGTTCCTCGCCGTCGGGGTGGGCGTGCTGTTCCTGGTGGCGTTCCCCATGGCGGCGACCGGGAACCGGCTCGCACGGGCGCTGCTGACGGTGGCCCTGGTGGCGCTGGTCGTGGGGTTGGTCGTGGCGGTGGTCTGGGCGTTCCGGACGCCGCCGGTCGGGCCCGTGGACGAGTGGGCCAGCGGCCACGGGGTGCAGGTCACCGGCCGCAACGTGGAGTTCGTCGACGCCTACGTCCGCGAGGGGCACCGGCTCCGCCTGGTCTGCGGCTTCGGTGGCTGGTTCGTGGCGCAGGCGGTGGCGGCGGCCACGGGGATCGACCTCCACCTGCCGGGGCTCATCTGGCTGCTCGCCGGCTACCTCGTGGGGTGCGTCTGGTCCGAGGCCTGGCTCACCCGCCTGCCCGAGGGGACCGCGCGGGCCGCGTCGCTCACCACCCGCCGGCTGCCCGACTACCTCGCCGGCCGCCTCCGCACCGCCCAGGTGGTGCTGCCGGTGCTCTCGGTCGCGCTGGCCCTCGCGGCTTGGGGCTCCCGCCCGTCGCCGCGCGCACGCAGTGGCTCGACCTTCCTGTCGGCGAACACCGCCGACCTGCACAGCATCGCCATCGCGGCCGGGCTCGCCGGTCCGCTGGTCATGCTCGGGATCTGGCTCCTCGAGCGCCACATCGTGGCGAAGCCGCAGCCCCTGGTCGACGACGACCTGCTGGCAGCCGACGACGCGGTGCGCTCCTCGTCGGTGCACCTCCTGAGCGGCACCGGCTGCGCCATCGTGCTGCTCCTCATGGCGACGGTGCTCGGCTACCTGGCCCAGGTGGCCACCGGGCCTGCGGCCGGGGTTCCCGCGTTCGCGGCGTTCGTCTGCTTCGTGCTGGCGCTCGTCAGCTGGCGCTACTACGGGCACCGCGGCTTCCGGGTGCTCCGCAGCACCGGGGGCGGGGCGCCCGATCCCGGCGGCTCACCGGGCGCCGCGCCCCCGCCGGGCCCGGGCCTCGGCTCGGCGGCGCCGGTGCCATCGGCGTCCCCCTTCCTCAGCCCCGCGAACGGTGCCCCGTGAGCGCGGTGCGCCGGTCGTCGCCGGCCCGCTACGCGCTCGGACTCGTGGTGGTGCTGGTCGCCGTCGGCTACGGCGTGCGCCTCTGGGGACCCCTGAACCCGGCCATCGCCATGTCGGTCCCCAGTCCCGCGAGCCCCGACCCGGTCGCCGCTCCGAGCACCCGCGAGGCCACCGTCTGGCTGTCGAACAACAGCCACTCGGCCGTCACCATCCTGCGTGCCCGGACGGAGCGCCCGCCGGTCTACGGCGGCGCCGGGCCCGTCGCGACGCTGCCCCGGGTCCTGTCGGCCACGGTCACGCCGCAGGGAGTCGTCGGCACTCGGCCACTGCCCTACGTGCTCGGGTCGGGCCAGCAGACCAACCTCCGGCTGGTGCTCCGAGTGCCTCCGTGCTCCGCCGACCCCGACCCGCTCTCGGGCACGTCGTACGCGGTCGCCGTGGTCGTGCGGACGAGCAGCGGTCGGCTCAAGACCGTGCGGTCGGGCCCGAGCGGCCTGATCGGCGATTCACCCGACGACTGCGCCCGCGTCGTCGCGCTCCCGCCGCCCGGCGTGCAGCCGACCCACCCGGCGGCCGCACGTCTCGACGTGACCCACGCGTTCCGGGTCGTCTACAGCTTCGGACAGCCGCCCGCCGCACGGCGGGCCCTGATCGACGTCCCCGCGGGGCTCGACGCGCCGAGCGCCGCGGCCGCGTCGGGGCCCTACGCGACCAACGTGACGTCGGTGTCCGCCAGGGTCGACCGCATCGTGTTCACCGGCCCCACCACCGCCGCGGTGGCCTACGACCTGCTCGTCGACGGCTCGCAGACCTTCGCCACCCGCGTCGGCCACGCCCGCTTCGTGGGCGGCCGCTGGAAGGTCACCCGCGCCACGGTGTGCGCCGACCTGGCCCTGGCCAACGTCACCTGCCCCCGCCCCTGACCCGTCACCCGCCCACCGACGACCAGCCGTTTCTGGGGACGGAAATGCGCGCCAGGCGCACCTATCCGTCCCCGAAACGGGTCAGCGCTTGGCCGCCCGGAGGCCGTCGGCGAGGGCCGCGGCCTCGTCGAGGTAGCAGCGGTCGGGCCTGGTGCGCTCGTACGCGGCGCCGCCCGGCTGGTGGTAGATGCCGCTGGCCAGCTTCCCCTTGATCGGGTAGCCGGGGGGACAGACGCCCTCGAAGGGCTCGACCCAGGGGACCGACGCGCCGGGCTCGTCGGGGAGGTCGGTGGGCACCGGAGCCGTGCGGGACGGCGCAGGCGTGCTGAGGTCGATCGTGTCGACCGCCTCGGGCGTGTCGGCGAGCGGCGGCCAGGCGGCGCCGCCGTTCCAGGGGGCGTCGTCGGCGAACGCCGGGCTGGGCGAGCCGCGGAGGATCCGCACCAGCGTGATGACGGTGAGCGAGCCGAGCAGCCACAGCAGCACGCGCACACCCAACCGGGGAGCGGGGGAGATCGCCATGCGCCAACGCTACCGACTGCGCCTGCGCCGGCCGATGACCCTCGGCGGTGGTCCTGCCTTGACGCGGTGGGCGGGACCTGTCAAGGTGAGGTTCCTATGCGCGAGACCGCCTTCGGCATCCTCCTTCTTACGTGAGGCGAGCACCATCCGGTGCTCGCCTGAAACCTCCTGTGCCTCCGGGCCAGGAGGTTTCTGCGTTTTCCGGGTCGGTTCCGGCGCTCCGCCTTCTCCGACCCACCCCGCAGCGGTCTCCCGTCCCAGCAACCACCACCCGATGAACCAGAACCAGAAACCAGAGAGGGTCCAGCCATGGCCGACCAGGTGATCATCTTCGACACCACCCTGCGCGACGGTGAGCAGTCGCCCGGGATCTCGCTCGACGTGGGCGAGAAGCTCGAGATCGCCGAGCAGCTGGCCCGACTCGGCGTCGACGTCATCGAGGCGGGCTTCCCCGTGGCGAGCCAGGGCGACTTCGAGGCCACCCAGGCCATCGCCCGCGCGGTGCGCGGCCCGGTGATCTGCGGCCTGTCGCGCACGGCTGCGGCCGACGTCGACCGGTGTTGGGAGGCCATCCAGGACGCGGAGCACCCCCGCATCCACGTCTTCCTGGCCACCAGTGAGACCCACATGAAGCACAAGCTGCGCATGACGCCCGAGCAGGTGAAGGTCGAGGCCGCCCGGGCGGTCGCTCAGGCGAAGGCCTACACGCCCGATGTGGAGTTCTCGCCCGAGGACGCCTCCCGCTCCGACTTCGACTTCATGTGCGAGGTGCTGCAGATCGCGGTCGACAACGGTGCCACCACGCTCAACATCCCCGACACGGTGGGCTTCGCCGTGCCCGAGGAGTACGCGGCCCGGTTGGCGAAGGTGCGCGAGGTCGTCACGGGCGACTACGTCATCTCGGCCCACTGCCACGACGACCTGGGCATGGCGGTCGCCAACTCCCTGGCTGCTGTCGCGGCCGGTGCGCGCCAGGTGGAGTGCGCCGTGAACGGCATCGGGGAGCGGGCCGGCAACGCCGCGCTCGAGGAGATCGTGATGGCCATCGGCACGCGCCCCGACTTCTTCGATGGCCTCACCACGGGCGTGCGCACGGAGGAGCTGGCCAAGACGAGCCGTCTGGTCAGCCGTCTCACCGGCTACCCCGTGCAGTACAACAAGGCGGTCGTGGGCCGCAACGCCTTCGCCCACGAGGCCGGCATCCACCAGCACGGTGTGCTGGTCGAGCGGTCCACCTACGAGATCATGGACCCCTCGGCCGTCGGGCAGGGCGAGAGCCAGATCGTGCTGGGCAAGCACTCCGGCCGCCACGCCTTCGCCGACACCCTGGCCAAGATGGGCATCACCATCCAGGGCGACGCCCTCAACCAGGCCTTCGTCCGCTTCAAGGAGCTGGCCGACCGCAAGGTGCAGATCACCGACGCCGACCTCGAGGCCATCGTCGCCGAGGAGCTGGGTGGCGGCGCCACGCGGGTCTACGAGCTGGCCTCGCTCGACCTGCACGGCGGCACGGTCGGCGAGCCCTCGGCCACGGTGGTGCTCACCCGTGAGGGCGTGAAGCACGAGGCAGCGGCGCGTGGCGACGGCATGATCGACGCGGCGTGCCAGGCCATCCGGTCGGCCACGGGCGTGGACGCCACGCTCATCGACTTCGCGGTCAACTCGGTCACGGGCGGGGTCGACGCCTTGGGCGACGTGGTCGTCCAGGCCGAGTACCGCGGCCGCAAGGTGACGGGGCGCGGTGTCTCCACCGACGTGGTGGAGGCCTCGGCCCGGGCGTACCTCAACGCGGTCAACAAGCTGGTGCGCCTCGACGGCGTCGAGGCGAAGACACCGGAGTCCACGCCATGAGCGCGCCGGCCGACGTCAACGAGTGGACGAAGGCCGAGCACGCCGACGGCTACCTCTCGATGGGCCAGGACTGGCCGCCCCACCGCGGCGAGGGCGAGGCCGTGCTGCTTGCCGAGCTGCCCACCGACGTCACCTGCGTGCTCGACCTGGGGTCGGGCGACGGGCGCCTGCTCGACGTGGTGCTGGCCGCCCGTCCCGGTGCACGAGGGGTTGCCACCGACTTCAGCCCGGCCATGCTCGACGCCGCGCGCCGCCGCTTCGCCGACCGCCCCGAGGTCGAGGTGGTCGCCCACGACCTCGCCTCGCCGCTCCCCGCCCGCATCACCGACGTGGCCCCCTTCGACGCGGTCGTGTCGAGCTTCGCCATCCACCACCTGGTCGATGCCCGCAAGCGGGAGCTGAACGACGAGGTGTTCGCCCTGCTTCGGCCCGGCGGGGTGTTCGCCAACTTCGAGCACGTCGCTGCGCCCACCGAGCGCCTCCATGCCCGGTTCTTCGAGCTGCTCGGCGAAGACGTGGCCGACGAGGACCCCTCGAACAAGTGCGTGCCGGTGGAGTCCCAGCTCGGCTGGCTCCGGGGCAGCGGGTTCACCGACGTCGACTGCCTCTGGAAGTGGCACGAGCTGGCGCTGCTCGTCGCCACCCGACCCCTCACCTGAGCCCACCCACGCGTTCTGGGTCGACCTTCGGTCGCCCCGGCGACCAAGGATCGACCCAAGACGCGGTGGTGTGGCGTTCAGACCGTGGCGGTGGCGGTGGGGAGCCAGGCCGACCGGGTGGCCTCGTAGGTGTCGATGGCCGCGGCGTTGCGCAGCGTGATGCCGACGTCGTCGAGCCCTTCGAGGAAACGCTCGCGGGTGGCCTCGTCGAGGGGGAACTCGACGGTGAGCCCCAGCGCGGGGGCTTCGAGCACCCGGCGGTCGACGTCGACGGTGAGCTCGAGCGCCGGGTCGGCCTCGATGGCGTCGAGCAGCTGCCGCTCGACCCCTTCGGGCACCACGACGGGCACCAGGCCGTTCTTGGTGCAGTTGTTGCGGAAGATGTCGCTGAAGCGCGGCGACACCACGGCCTGGAAGCCGTAGTCCATCAGCGCCCAGACGGCGTGCTCGCGCGACGACCCGGTGCCGAAGTTGGGGCCCGCGACGAGGATCGAGGCGTGCGCGAACCGCTCGTCGTTCAGCACGAAGTCGCGGTCGTCGCGCCAGGTCGAGAAGAGGCCCTTGCCGAAGCCGGTGCGCTCGACGCGCTTCAGCCACTCGGCGGGGATGATCTGGTCGGTGTCGACGTCGGAGCGGTCGAGCGGCAGCGCGGTTCCGGAGACGATGCGTACGGGGTTCATCAGGGATCCTCCGGATCAGTCGAGGTCGGTGGGGGCGGCGAAGGTGCCCGCCACGGCGGTGGCGGCGGCGACGGCGGGGGAGACGAGGTGGGTGCGGCCCCCACGGCCCTGGCGCCCTTCGAAGTTGCGGTTGGACGTGGACGCCGACCGCTCGCCGGGTGCCAGCTTGTCGGGGTTCATGGCCAGGCACATGGAGCAGCCCGGCTCGCGCCACTCGAAGCCGGCGGCGGTGAAGACGGCGTCGAGGCCCTCGGCCTCGGCCTGCTTCTTCACGACGAAGGAGCCGGGCACGACCAGGGCGCGCATGCCTGAGGCGACGTGCCGACCCTCGGCCACCGCGGCCGCGGCCCGCAGGTCCTCGATGCGCCCGTTGGTGCACGAGCCGATGAACACGGTGTCGACCTCGATGTCGCGCATGGCGGTGCCGGCGGTGAGGCCCATGTAGTCGAGCGCACGCTGCGCCGCGTCGCGGTCGGACGCCTCGGCGAAGCTGCCGGGGTCAGGGACCGCGCCGGTGAGCGGCGTGACCTGTGCGGGGTTGGTGCCCCAGGAGATCTGCGGGCTGATGTCGGCGGCGGCCAGCACGACGTGCTTGTCGAACTCGGCACCGTCATCCGTGGCGAGGCTGCGCCAGTCGTCGAGGGCCTGCTCCCACGCCGCGCCGCGAGGAGCGTGCGGGCGCCCTTCGAGGTAGGCGAAGGTGGTGTCGTCGGGGGCG
>JADGOP010000461.1 GCA_017882935.1 Actinomycetota bacterium | reverse complement strand
GCCGCGGCGCAACGCGCCCGTCGGCGTGCTCACCGGCGTCTACGGCGCCCGCATCCTGGGCCCGCTCCTCGACGGGCTCGACCGCCCCGACGTTCGCCTCATCCCGGTGCCCAACGAGTTCTTCGGCGGCAACACGGGGGTGGCGGGCCTCATGGTCGGCGAGGACCTCCAGCGTGTGCTCTCGACCGAGCCCGAGGGCCATCGCTACCTCCTGCCCGACGTCTGCCTCACCGAAGGTCGCTTCCTCGACGGCACCACGCCCGACGAGCTGCCCCGACCGGTGGAGATCATCGCCACCGACGGGGTCGCGCTGCGAGCCGCGCTCGACCTGGGCCGACCGGCCCGCGCGGCACAACGGGTGCCCGTGGGCGCCGGACGGGGCTGACCATGACCGAGCTCATCACCACCACCGGGCTGCCCGTGGTCGCCATCGTGGGTCGCCCCAACGTGGGCAAGTCCACGCTCATGAACCGCATCCTCGGCCGCCGCGAGGCCATCGTCGAGGAGCGCCCGGGCGTCACCCGCGACCGCAAGGAGGTTGAGGCCGACTGGAACGGACGCAAGTTCGTGCTGGTCGACACCGGCGGCTGGATGGTGGGCGGCGACGACCTCGACGCCAAGGTCAGCGCCCAGAGCCAGAAGGTGTTCGAGACCGCCGACGTGGTGCTGTTCGTGGTCGACACCACCACGGGCGTCACCGAGGACGACGCCCAGGTGGCGGAGCTGCTGCGCCGCCGCGAGGGGCCGGTCCTGCTGGTCACCAACAAGGTCGACGACCGCAACCACGAGTCGCTGGTGTGGGAGTTCATGTCGCTCGGGCTGGGCGAGCCCGTGGCCGTCAGCGCCCTGCACGGGCGCGGTGCCGGCGACCTGCTCGACCGGGTGATCGACCAGTTCGCCCCCGCCACCGAGGCCGAGATCGCGGCGTTCGAGGACGTCGACCACACCAACGCGCAGACGATCCGACAACGCTCCGGCGACGCCGAGGCCGACCGGGTGTTCGCGGTGGCGCTGGTCGGGCGCCCCAACGTAGGCAAGTCGACGCTCTTCAACCGCCTCATCGGCGAGGACCGCGCCGTCGTCCACGACATGCCGGGCACCACCCGCGACACCATCGACACCGTCGTCGACACCCCCGACGGCCCGATCCGCTTCGTCGACACCGCCGGCATGCGGCGCCGCAGCCGCATCGACGACGGCACCGAGTACTTCTCCATGGTTCGGGCCCTCCGAGCGGTCGACACAGCCGACATCGCGCTGCTCCTCATCGACGCCACCCAGGGCATCACCCACCAGGACCAGCGGCTCGCCGAGCGCGTCGACGCAGCCGGCTGCCCGGTGGTGGTCCTCCTCAACAAGTGGGAGCTGCTCGACGCCGAGCAGCGCGAGGCCATCACCGCCGAGATGACCCGGATGCTCTCGTTCATCGGCGACAGCGTGGTGCTCAAGATCAGCGCGCTCACCGGCAAGGGCGTCCACCGGCTGCTGCCGGCGCTCGCCGACGTGGTCGACGCCTACCACCGGCGGGTCCCGACCCGGCGCGTCAACGAGGTCATCGTCGCCGCGCAGGCCGCCCAGCCCGCACCCCACGGCGCGCGGGTGCTGTACGCCACGCAGGGCGCCGCCGACCCGCCCACGTTCACGCTGTTCGCCAACCGCGAGCTGCCGAGCACCTACGTGCGCTACCTCGAGCGCAAGCTCCGTGAAGCCTTCGACCTCGGCCAGACGCCCGTGAAGCTGCGCGTCCGCCGCCGCACCTCGTAGCCCGCACGTGACCGACGAGCACACCGAACCGGTGACCGCCCCCGCCGGGGCCGAGCCCGATCTCGACCTCGAGGCCGTCGCCACCGACGCGCCGACCGACGAGGCCTCCACCGACGAGGCCTCCACCGACGACGCTCCGGTGCAGGTCGCCCCACCGGCCGACAAGGAGGCCTCGCGCACCCGGAACATGATCGAGTGGATCATCGTGGTGGTCGGGGCGCTGGGCGTGGCGCTGCTCGTCAACGCCTTCCTGTTCCAGCCCTTCCGCATCCCGTCGCTCTCGATGTACCCCACGCTGCACACCGGTGACCGCGTGGTGGTCAACAAGATGAGCTACCACGCGCACGCCATCCACCGGGGCGACGTGGTGGTGTTCACCAAGCCCAACTGCAAGGCCGCGAACCAGCCGGTGTGGTCGAGCTGCGGTGGCCTCGAGCACATCAACGACCTCATCAAGCGGGTCGTGGCCATCGGGGGCGATCGCATCGACATCCACGACGGCAAGCTCTTCGTCAACGGCACGGAGCAGCGGGAGCCGTACCTCGCGCCCGGCACGGTGACCGCGCAGGCCACCGGCTGCGCCTTCCCCATGTCGTACACGGTCCCCAAGGGCGACGTCTTCGTGATGGGCGACAACCGGGGTGACTCACAGGACGGGCGGTGCTTCGGCCCGATCCCCAACGGCAGCGTGGTGGGCCGCGCCTTCGTGCGGATCTGGCCCCTGGGACGCATCGGGCTGCTGTGAGACCGGCAACGCGGCGTCGCCTCCTGCTGGCGACGGGGATCGGTGCGCTCGGCGCGGGGGTGGTGGCGGTGCGGAAGCGGCGCGCCTCGGGCGCGTCGTCCGGCG
>JADGOP010000460.1 GCA_017882935.1 Actinomycetota bacterium | reverse complement strand
GACGGTGCGGAGAGAGGCCAGCGGGGCCACGTCGCCGTCGAGGTGGTCGAGGAGGAGGCGCAGCATGGTGGGCGCCAGCGACATGGTCGTGACGTGGTGCCGGGCGGTGAGGTCGGCCACAGCCGCGGCGTCGAAGCGTGGCAGGAGCACGATCGGGCGTCGCCGGAGCAGCGCGTGCAGCAGGTTGTAGGCGGAGACGTGGTACAGCGGGAAGGGGTAGAGGTAGACGTCGTCGTCGGCGAGGGGGCGACCGGCCGCGGTGTTGGCGACGGCCGCCAGCAGGCCGCGGTGCGTCAGCACCACCCCCTTCGGCGGGCCCGTCGTCCCGCTCGTGAAGATGAGCCAGGCGGCCGCGTCGGGATCGGCGGGCGGGGTCGGCCCGAGCCTCGGGGACGTGCCCGGGGCGGGACCGGGGTCGTCGATCTGCAGCGCGGACCCGCCGGGGAGGGGCGGCAGGCCGGGACCGGTGAGGCGGTGCAGCTGCTCGTCGGTGCCGGCCACCAGCACGGCGCCACTGCGGCCGATCTGCTCGGTCAGCTCCGCGGGCGTGTGGCGCACGTTGAGCGGCACGACCACGCGTCCGGCGTCCGGCGCCGCGAGCAGCAGGACCACGAACTGGGGCACGTTCTCGGCGAGCACCGCGATGCGGGCGCCCGGTGGCGTGGTGGTGGCGAGGGTGGTCGCGAGGGCGTCGACGCGGGCGGCCAGCTCCCCGAACGTCCAGCAGGTCTCCCCGAAGATCAGCGCCGGGTCGTCGGGCACCTCTGCCGCGGCCGACGTGACGAGCTCACCGAGGGTCGCCGGCGCGCGGTCCACGGGCACGCTCGGCTCAGCCGGAGTGGCGACGGCGGGCGGCCGACACGGCGCGCCGGGCCTCGAGGTCGGCGTCGCGCTTGGCGATGGCCTGGCGCTTGTCGTGGAGCTTGCGGCCCCGGCCCACGCCGATCTCGATCTTGGCCCGACCGTCCTTGAAGTAGAGCGACAGCGGGACCAGGTTGAGGCGCTCCTGCTCGAGCCGGGCCCGCAGCTCGTCGAGCTCGGCGCGGTGCACCAGCAGCTTGCGGTCGCGCTCGAGCTCGTGGCCGTTGTGGGCGGCCGCGTGGGAGTAGGGCGCGATGTGCAGACCGATGAGCCAGAGCTCACCGGCGATCAGCCGTGCGTACGCATCGGCCAGGGTCACCTTGGCCTCGCGCAGCGACTTCACCTCGCTGCCGCGCAGCATGATGCCCGCCTCGAAGCTGTCGATGATCTCGAAGTTCCGGCGCGCCTGGCGGTTGGTGGCCACCACCATCACACCGGTCGCAGGCCGGTTCACAGGGCTGCGAGGCTACCTGGCGCAGCTCCCGGTCCGTCAGCCCCCGGAGGGAGCGGGCTCGGCAGCGCCTTCCCAGGTCTTGAACTCGTCGGGGTCGACGGCGAGCCAGATCAACGCACCGAGCACCCCGCCGATGATGGGGAACACGATGAACGCCCAGAGCTGCTGGAGCGCCCAGCCGTGCTGCACCAGGGCGGTGGCGAAGCTGCGGGCCGGGTTCACCGAGGTGTTGCTGACCGGGATGCTGATCAGGTGCGCCAGGGTGAGGGCCAGGCCGATGACCACGCCGGCGATGGTGGTGGTCGCGCCCTTGCGGGTGGCAGCCAGGATGATCAGGACGAAGATGGCGGTGCAGACGATCTCGACCACGGCGACCGCGCCGAGGTTGTAGCCGGGGGGGGAGTGGGCGCCGTACCCGTTCGACGCGAAGCCGCCCTTGGAGGCGCTGAAGCCGGACTTGCCGCTGGCGACCATGAGCACGACGAGAGCCCCGACGACCCCACCCACGAGTTGGCCGACCACGTAGTACGGCACCTTGGCGCCGTCGATGCGGCGGGTGGCCCAGGCGGCGAGCGTGACCGCGGGGTTCACGTGGCAGCCGGACACGTGGCCCACCGTGTACACCATCGCGAACAGGCTCAGGCCGAACGCCACGGCGATGCCGAGCTGGCCGACCTGTCCGCCGGAGAGCACGGCGGTGCCGACCCCACCGATGATCAGCACGGCGGTGCCGACGGCCTCGGCCACCGCGATGCGCATCCTCTCGTCCACAGGTCCTCCAGGTCGGGCGGGGCGCCCGCCGTCCAGCATCGCGCCTGGCCGCGCGCCGACCGGGCACCCTCGGTTGCCCGGGCCCGGCCGGTAGCCTCGCCGCCGTGCCCGACCCGGTTCCCGCCCTCGCCCACACGCCCCCGGTCCGCCTCGACGTCGACGCGTACGAGCGCATGATCGCCCACGCGTACGACGGCTACCCCTTCGAGGCCTGCGGGCTGCTCGGCGGCTCCCTCGCCGACGCCACCATCGACGCCTTCGCCCCGTGCCGCAACGTCGACCAGTCGGCGCGCACCTACTCCATCGGCCCCGACGGCTGGCGCGACGCCGAGGCCGCGTTCGACGCGCTCGGCGTGGAGGTGGTGGGGGTGGTCCACTCCCACACCCACACCGACGCCTACCCGTCGCCCACCGACATCGACAAGGCCGACAACCCGCTGCTCGAGGGCTGGCGCTACCTCATCGTCTCGCTGCGCGACACCGACCCCGTGCTGCGCTGCTACCTGCTCGACGGGCGCACGGTCGTCGAGGA
>JADGOP010000074.1 GCA_017882935.1 Actinomycetota bacterium | reverse complement strand
CGTCGAGCGGGTGGTCCCCAAGAGCCACGTCATCGTCCTCGAGGCGCCGTACAACTACGACGGGTACCACCCCGAGGCCCTGGCCCTCGACCTCGACCGCGCCGGGTACACGGTTCGCTACCTGCCTCGCGACGCCTACCTCTTCGGGAAGGGCCTCACCATCATCCCCAAGGGCCGGCCGGTGACCCACCTCTACACGCAGCTCACGAGCAAGGCCGACTACAGCCCGGCGCCCGGCGCGGTCCGCATCGGCCAGACGGCTCCCGTCACCGCGGTGCTCGTGCCGGGGCTGGCGCCGATGGTGGTGTGGCGCCTGCCCGCCGCCCCCTAGGCCAGCCGGGGTCGCACCTCGTCGAGGAAGTCGTGCACGGCCTCCCACCAGGCCTCGGGGTTCTCGAACTGCGGGCTGTGCCCGGCGTCGGGGATCTCGACCCGGCGGGCGTCGGGGATGGTCGTGGCCATGCGGTGCGACGCAGCCACGAACGGCCGGTCGAGCTCCCCGACGAGCACCAGCACCGGGATCTCGATGGTGGCGAGGGCCGGCAGCTGGTCGGTCTGGGTGGCGGTGATCTCGATGGCGAGCGAGGCGTACATGGCCGGCGAGGCGCCGAGCAGCTTGCGGTCGCCGAACTCCGCGTAGCCCGGACGCTCGGCGATCAGGCGACGGTGCGCCGGGGTGCTGAGGGCGTCGTCGGCCCGCTCGGCCTGGAGCCGGGCCAGCTCCGCGATGCCCCGCTCGCGCACGATGTGCGCCGCGGCCTGCGCCATGGCGGGGTCGAGCGCGGCGGGGGCCCGGTGGTGGGTGTCCATGAGGACGACGGCCACGAACCGGTCGGGATGGCGGAGCACCAGCCGCTGGGCGATCATCCCGCCCATCGAGTGGCCCAACAGCACGCAGCGGTCCCACCCGAGGATGTCGAGCAGGGCCAGCACGTCGGCCACGAAGATGTCGATGGAGTAGTCGGCCTCGTCGGGTGGCGAGTCGCTGGTGCCGTGGCCGCGATGGTCGGGCGCGACCACGTGCCACCCGTCGGCGGCGAGGGGCCCGATGAAGTCGGCGAAGTCCTCCTTGGCCCCGGTGAAGCCGTGGAGGAGCAGCAACGGGAGCCCGCCCTCACCGGCCTCCAGCACGCTCAGGCGGACCGGCTCGAGCCGGATGTCTCGCTCCTGCACGGTGGGGGCTTCGTCGGGCATCGCCGCTCCTCGGTTCAGTTGGCGGCCGCCCCGGGCAGCGACGAGCCGTTCCCGAAGCGCTTCGCGAGGGTCTTCGGGTCCACGGTCTGCACCTGGTCGGCGGGCGGGGCGGTGATGGTGACCGGGGCACCGAGGTCGGTGAACTCGATGGTCAGGGTGAGGCCGAAGCCGCCGAGCAGCGACGAGGCGCCCGAGTCCGCCGACCCCGCAGGTGCCGTGATCGAGAGCTGCTGGCGCCGGAGCAGGCCCTGATCGTCGATCCACACGTCGACGGGCATCGTGATCGAGCCGAAGAGCTTCGGTGCCGCGCCCTGGGTCGCGCCGGGGGCCTTCGACGGGTCGATGGTGCCGTGGTAGTGCGTGGTGTCGACGCCGTCGATGGTCTCGTGACCCACCACGGTGAGGTCGCCGGTGATCGACTTGAGCTCGTCGAGCATCGCCTTGGGGTCCATGGTGCCGAGTGGGTTGCTGCCCAGCTTCGAGGTGGGCGCATCGAGGGCCAACCAGGGCTTGTCGGTGGTCGACCCGAGCCCGGCAGGCAGCTTCAGGTAGGCCTTGCCGTCGACGACCACCATCTCCTCGTGGCCCCCGAGGGATCCGAGGTCGACGTCGAGTTGCGTGGCCTCGGCGTCGAGGTCGTAGGCGCCCGTCGCGCTGATGTCGAGGGCGCTGCCAAGGTGACCCGAGCCCGAGGTGGTGAGCTTGAAGCGGGCGGTGCGCATGTCGGACGTGGCCGCGGCCGCCTGCTTCGCGTACGAGGCTTCGACCACCTGCCCGGAGGCGGCCTGTTGCCGGTGCGCTCCCGTGGTGCCCACGGTGCGCGTGCTGTCGACGCGCACCCCGCACGAGGCCGTGAGGCCCAATGCGACGAGACCCGCCGCTGCCGCCCATCGACGGGGATGAACCGTCCGCTGCCCGATCATGACGCTGCCCTCCAGGTCGCGGCCCCTCCGCGCCGTATCAGCGTACGTCACGTCGGGCGGGGGCAACCCTGCGCGGGGCACTTCCGGCGGTAGGATCGTCGGCCGACCCTGCTTGCCTGGAGAGGTGATGGCCGCGAGGAAGACGCTCACGCTGGTGGCACGCATCACCGTCAGCGCGGCCATGCTCGGGTACCTCGCCTACAAGATCAACTCCACGAGCCACCCCCACGGCGGTGGCTCGCAGCAGCCCATCCTCCCGACCTGGTCGGCACACACCGCCTCGTGGCTGGCGCTGGCCCTGGCCATCACCTTCTTCGGCACCATCGTGTGCTCGTTCCGCTGGCGCGCGGTGCTGCAGGGGCTCGAGGTCACGCCGCTGCCGCCCTCGAAGCGCCTGGTCGAGCACTACCTGGCCGGGCACTTCGTCGGCAACGTGCTGCCGTCCACCGTCGGGGGCGACGTGCTGCGGGTGTCCCGGCTCAGCAAGGACACCCAGGAGGGCCCGACCAGCTTCGCCTCGGTCGTGCTCGAGCGTCTCACCGGGTGGCTCGTGCTGCCCGTGCTCATCCTCGTCGGCTTCGCCATCAACCGCGGCCTGCTCAAGCTCGGCCGGGCCACGCACGTGGCCCTGGTCATCGCGGCCATCACCCTCGTCATGCTGGTGATGGTGCTGCTCGCCCTGAGCAGCCGCCACCTCGGCGGGCGCCTCGGCCACGCCCAGGGCTGGCGCCGCTTCGCGGCCGCCGTGCACCTCTCCACCGCGCACCTGCGGCACCACCCGGTGCGGGCGCTCACCATCATCGGGTGGGGCTTCGGCTACCAGGTCACCATGGTGCTCGCCGCCTACTGCGCCGCCCGCACGCTCGGTGTCAGTGCCGTCGGGCCCACCGCGCTGCTCACCTTCTACCCCGCCGTGCTCATCGTCCAGGTGCTGCCCATCAGCATCGCGGGCTTCGGCATCCGCGAAGGTCTGTTCGTGCTCTTCCTGCACCCACTCGGCGTCCCCGACGGCAAGGCCGTCGCACTGGGCATCCTCATCTACCTCCTGGCGCTCGTCGTGAGCCTGTTCGGGGCACCGGCGTTCGCGTTCGGCAACCGCCGCGACGCCGACGCCGCGCAGGCCGCCGGTGCCGACGTCGACGGGCAGCAGCCGGCCGAGGCCGAGACGTTCACCGACCACCCCACGGGCGCGGTGGCGCGCGGCGGACGCGGGGCCCGGCCTGCGGCGGCGCGATGACCGACCAGCGCACCGGGGTCGACGTCACCGACGACGAGCCCGAGGACCCGAGCGCCACCGCCCCCGCGCTCCACGTCCACTCCACGCTCGACGTCGACCTCGACGCCACCGCCGACACCGGGCCGGAACTCGTCGAGCATGCCGGCACGCCCGACGAGGTCGCCACGGCACGCCGGCGGCTCCGCTGGTGGCGCGAGCTGGTGTACATCGGCGGCCTCTACGCCCTCTACTCGTTCGTGCGCAACACCTTCGGCTCGAACGGGAGCGCCCACGGCATCAACGTGAGCCCGCTGGCCGTGGCCCACGCCTACGGCCACGCCAAGGACGTGATCTGGTTCGAACGGTCCCTCGGCCTGTTCGTCGAGCCCCACCTGCAGCGCTGGTACCTGAGCCTCCCCCACCACGGCTTCATCCGCTTCTGGAACATCTACTACGGCACGTTCCACTTCATCGTGCCGATCATCGCCTTGGTGTGGCTCTTCCGGCACGACCCGGTCCACTACGCCAAGTGGCGCAACACCGCGGCCATCACCACCACGCTCGCGCTCATCGGCTTCGCCGGCTACTCGCTCATGCCGCCCCGCCTGCTCGACGCCACCGTGGTCTACGGGGCCTGCAACGCGCGCTACGGCCTCACGTGCCACCACTACGGCATCGTCGACACGCTGGTGCGCTACGGCGGGCTGTGGAACTTCGACTCGGGCACCGTCGCCAACGTCTCCAACCAGTACGCCGCCATGCCGAGCCTGCACATCGGCTGGTCCACGTGGTGCGCGCTCGTGCTGGTGCCCCGCGTGCGCCACACCTGGACCAAGGTGCTCGTCGCGCTCTACCCCGTGCTGACGTTCTTTTGCATCCTCGTCACGGGCAACCACTACTGGATCGACGCGGTGGCGGGGCTCGTCACCCTCGGCGTGGGCTACCTGCTGGGCTCGACGCTCGCCAAGGCCACGTCGCGCTGGAGCGACCGGCGCGACGCCCGCAAGCTCGCCGCCGCCGAGCCCGTCGGCGCCTGATCAGGCAGGCAGCGCCCGCAGCAGCGTGACCTTGTCGGGGATGCCCTTGAGGCGGACCTGCTTGGCCTTGCCCCAGGTGACGCCCCGCAGGTCGCCGACCGCGTCGTGCACGTCGGCGGTGACCAGCACCGCGCCACCCCCGGCCTCCTCGGTGACCCGGGCGGCCACGTTCACCACGTGACCCACGACGTCGTCGACGGTCACGACCGCCTCACCCGAGTGCACCCCGGCGCGCAGGCGCAGCGGGTCGGGAGCGGTGTCGAGCAGCTCCACCGCCGCGAGGACCGCGGCCTCGGGCTCGGGGAACGACAGCATCAGGCCGTCGCCGAGGCGCTTGACCACCCGGCCGCCGCGGCTGCGCACCACGGGCCCGATGGCGCGGTGGTGGTCGTGGAGCAGGGCGATGGCGGCGTCGTCGCCCTCCTTCGAGGTGTAGGCGGTGAAGCCCTCGAGGTCGGTGAACACCACCGTGACGGGCTGGCTGGTGCCCGGGCCCTCGTCGCCGGCGTGGAACGCCAGCACCTGCAAGGTGTTGAGCCCCACCGTGCCGATGAGCGACGGGCGCTGCTCGACGGAGCGCTCGAGGAAGCGCTGCACCACCTCGAACGGGGTGGCGGTGCTGACGCGACGGTCGGTGGGGTCGTCGAGCCAGCGCTGGTCGATGAGCCCCACCTCGACCGCGTTCGCGGCACGTTCGGGGTCGCGACGGATGATCTCGGCCAGCTTCTCCGACAGGGAGCGGCGGAACGTGGCGACGGCACCCGCCCCGACGTCTCGTGGGCTGCGCGGGGGGACGGGCATGGCGCCAACGTACCGGGCCGCCACGGCCCCACTCGTCGGATCGCGCGAGGCCCGGGTACAACCTGGGGATGGAGACCGCCGTCAGCATCGGGGTGCTGGCGGCGCTGCTCTACCTGATCACCCGACCGCCGAGGCCCTGGCCAGAGGTGGTGTGGGCCGTCCCGGCGGCGACCCTGGTGCTGGTGACCGGTCTCGAGCCGTGGTCGGCGGCTGGCACCAGGTGCGCGCGCTGTGGCCGACGCTGGCGTTCCTGGCGGCGATCTTCGTGGTGGCCGAAGGCGCCGACGCCGCGGGGCTGTTCGACGCCGCGGGCTCGCTGCTGGGGCGCGGCCGCCTGCCGGGCCGTGCGGGGCAGCGGCGCACGGTCGTCGCCGTGGCGGTGCTGGCGGTCGTCATCACGTCGGTCCTGAGCCTCGACGCCACGGTGGTGCTGTTCACCCCCGTGGTCGTGCGGGTGGTGCTGGCAGGGAACCGGGAGCCGACCGACCTTGCGCCGGCGGTGGCGGTCGGTCCGCCCGAGGCCGCCGCCCGACCCGTGGACGCCCTCGGATGGTTCGTCGTGGCGGTGAACGCCTCGGGCACACCCTGGTCGACCACGTCCCGCACGGCTCGGGCCTGCTCGCGATGCTCGGCGTCGCGCTGCTCGCGGCCCTGCTGGCGAACCTGGTCAACAACCTCCCCGCCACGCTGCTGCTGGTCCCCGCGCTGGCGGGCCGGCCGGTGTCGCTGCTCCTCGCCGCCCTGCTCGGCCTCAACATCGGCCCGAACCTCACCTACACCGGCTCGCTCGCCACGCTGCTGTGGCGCCGGCGGGTGCGAGAGGACGGGGTCGAGCCCGCGCTCGGGACGTTCGTGAGCAGCTCCTGGGTCTCCACCCCCCTCGCGCTCGCTGCCGCGACCGTCACCCTGTGGCTCACCACGGGAGGGCCCTGACCACGGCGCCTGCGTGGAACACGCGGCTCTTCAGCGGGTACCGTTGCGTTGCGGGCTCGAACTTCCCCGCGCCTCCTGTCGACCGCGGCACCCTTCCCTCGCAAGGAGCCATGTGCCCCAGCTCCTGGACACGATCAGCAGCCCGGCCGACCTCCGACGGCTCACGTATCCCCAGCTCGACGCGCTGTCGAGCGAGATCCGGGCGTTCGTGGTCAAGGCGGTGTCCGCCACGGGCGGGCACCTCGGGTCGAACCTGGGCGCGGTCGAGCTCACCATCGCGCTGCACCGGGTCTTCTCGTCGCCCGACGACATCCTGCTCTGGGACACGGGCCACCAGGCCTACGTGCACAAGCTCCTCACCGGGCGCCAGGCCGGGTTCACCGGACTGCGCCAGGCGGGCGGCCTCTCGGGCTACCCGAGCCGCGGCGAGTCGCCGCACGACTGGATCGAGAACAGCCACGCCTCCACCAGCCTGAGCTACGCCCACGGCCTCTCGGTGGCCATGGAGCGCGCCCAGCGCTCCGACCGGCGCGTCGTCGCGGTCATCGGCGACGGGGCCATGACCGGCGGCATGGCCTACGAGGCCCTCAACAACCTCGGCCACAGCGGCCAGCGGGCCATCATCGTGTTCAACGACAACGGCCGCTCCTACGCACCGACCGTGTCGAAGCTCACCGACAGCGTGGCCCGGCTCCGCCTCAACCCGGCCTACCTCCGACAGCGGGCGCGCCTCCAGAAGATGGTGCGCGAGGTGCCCGTGTTCGGTGATCACCTCGCCTGGGGCCTCGAGGGCGCGGTGGCCGGCCTCCGCGAGATGCTCGAGCCGCCGGTGTTCTTCGAGGCGCTCGGGGTGCGCTACTCCGGCCCCTTCGACGGCCACGACCTCGAGGGCCTCGAGCGCGCGCTCCGCAACGCCGCCGAGTACGACGAGGGCCCGATCGTGGTCCACGTGCTCACCCAGAAGGGCCGCGGCTACCCGCCGGCCGAGCAGGACGACGAGCAGCGCCTCCACGACACCTCGGTGTTCGACCCCGAGACGGGTCCCACCCACGCCACCGGCGGCCCACCCTCGTACACGGGCGCCTTCTCCGAAGCCATCATCAAGGAGGCCGAGACCCGGCCCGAGGTGGTGGCCATCACCGCCGCCATGCCGGGCTCCACGGGCCTGCTCCCGTTCGGCGACCGCTTCCCCGACCGCCTGATCGACGTCGGCATCGCCGAGCAGCACGCGGTCACCGCCGCCACCGGCATGGCCATGGGCGGCCTGCGACCCGTGGTGGCGATCTACTCCACGTTCCTCACGAGGGCGTTCGACCAGTGCATGTTCGACGCGGGCCTGCACGCGGCTCCTGTGGTCTTCGCCATCGACCGGGCGGGCATCACCGGCGAGAACGGTGCCTCGCACCACGGGGTGCTCGACATGGTGCTGCTCGCCAAGGTGCCGGGCATGACGGTGTTCGCGCCGTCGTCGTACCAGGAGCTGCAGCAGATGCTCCACGACGCCCTCGACATCACCGACGGCCCGGTCGCCATCCGTTGGCCCCGGACGGCTGCTCCCGTCGTCCCCGAGAACGAGGTCGGCCACGGGCTCTCGGCGCGACTCGTGCGCGCCGACGACGCGGCCCGCGTGTGCCTCGTCGGCGTCGGCAAGATGCTGGCCGCGGCCACCGTCGCCGCCGAGCGGCTGGCCGCCGACGGCATCGCGTGCACGGTGTGGGACCCGCGGGTCGTGCAGCCGCTCGACCCCGCGCTGGTGGCCGACGCCGCGCGACACGACCTGGTGGTCAGCATCGAGGACGGCCTGCGCGAGGGCGGCGTGGGCTCCCGGCTCGCCGACGAGGTGGCAACCGCTGCCATGGTCGCCGGCGCGGCCCGCCCGCCCTACGTGCGCGTCCTCGGCACGCCCCAGCGCTTCCTCACGCAGGGCACGCCCGCGGCGATCTTGCACGACCTGGGCCTCGACGCCGACGGCCTCGAGGCCGAGGTGCGCCGGCTCGTCGGGCCCTGACCCCGACCGGGCTCAGGTGTAGAAGGGGTTCTCGCCGGCGTCGTGGTCGGTGGCGTCGACCACTTCGGTGACTTCGGGGATGTGCTCGCGGATGGTGCGGTCGATGCCGTCGCGCAGGGTCATGGCGCTGACCGCGCAGCCCTGGCACCCGCCGCCCATCTTCACGAAGACCCGGGTGCCCTCGACGCCGAGCACCTCGACGAAGCCGCCGTGCGCGTCGAGCGAGGGGTTGATGACCTTCTCGACGAGGAGCGTGACCTGCTCGGCGAGGTCGCCGGTGAGGTCGAGGTCGAGCCCGGCGAGCGGGTCGGGCTTGTTGGGGTTGCGCAGCACCAGGCCGCTCTGCCCCTCGGTCTCGGGCATGTCGAGCGTGGCGCCGCTGAGCGCGTCGACGCTGCCGGCGGGGATGATGACGGTGAGCTCGCCCTGGGCGTACACCGAGTCGGTGGGCTCGGCGTTCTCGAGGGGCTCGAACGACAGGTCGTAGGCGTAGTCGGAGCCACGGACCCCCGTGACCTCGATCCAGAGGCCGAGGCCCTCGGCGCCGTCCTCGGCCGCGCGCAGCCCGAGGATGGTTTGGACCGCACGATCGGTGACGGCGAGGACAGGAGTGACGACAGGGGCTTCCATCGCCCGCCAGGCTACCTCTGCGGTGCCGCGACCCCACGGCCGACACTTTTCACAACGCAAGTGTCAGGTAAGGGCCGAGAC
>JADGOP010000459.1 GCA_017882935.1 Actinomycetota bacterium | reverse complement strand
GTCGTCCCGGCGGTCCTCCCGGTCGTCGTCCCCCGCAGCGCCGCAAGAGCCGGCGCCGTCGCAGCCGCGACGAGCTCCAGCCGCTCGACGCGCCCACCTACACCCCGGCCGACGCGCCCATCCCCGAGGGCCAGGTCGTCATCGAGCGCGCCTCGTCGCCCCAGGAGCTGGGCCCCAAGCTCAACCGCACCGTCGCCGACGTCGTCCGCTTCCTGCTCGAGCAGGGCGAGATGGTCACGGCGACGCAGTCGCTCACCGACGACATGATCGAGCTGTTCGCGGCCGACGTCGGTGCCTCGATCCGCCTGGTCAACCCCGGCGAGGAGCAGGAGGTCGAGCTGCAGAAGCAGCTGGGCGTCGAGCTCCTCGACGACGACGAGGATGACGACGCCGTCTGGCGCCCACCGGTCATCACCGTCATGGGTCACGTCGACCACGGCAAGACCAAGCTCCTCGACCGCATCCGGTCGACCAACGTGGTCGCCGGCGAGGCGGGTGGCATCACCCAGCACATCGGCGCCTACCAGGTCGAGCGCGACGGCCGGAAGATCACCTTCATCGACACCCCGGGCCACGAGGCGTTCACCGCCATGCGCGCCCGTGGCGCCGAGGCCACCGACATCGTGGTCCTCGTGGTTGCCGCCGACGACGGCGTCATGCCCCAGACCGAAGAGGCCATCAACCACGCCCGGGCGGCCGACGTGCCGATCGTGGTCGCGCTCAACAAGATCGACCGCGACAACGCCGACCCCAACCGGGTGCTCACCCAGCTGTCCGAGCTCGGCCTCGTCCCCGAGGCCTGGGGTGGCGACACCGTGGTGTGCGAGATCTCCGCCCTCCAGAACGTGGGCATCGAGGAGCTCCTCGACAACCTGCTGGTCGTCGCCGAGCTCGAAGACCTGCGTGCCAACCCCGACGGGCGGGCCCGCGGCGTCGTGCTCGAGGCCAACCTCGACATCGGTCGCGGTCCCGTGGCCACCGTCCTCGTGCAGCGTGGCACGCTGCACGTCGGCGACCCCCTGGTCGCAGGTGCCGCGGTCGGCCGCGTCCGCGCCCTCGTCAACGACTTGGGCGAGCAGGTCAAGGAAGCGCTGCCGTCCACGCCCGTCCAGGTGCTCGGCCTGTCCGACGTCGCCGACGCCGGTGACGACTTCGTGGTCGCCCCCGACGAGAAGACCGCCAAGAGCGTGGCCGCCACCCGTGAGCACTGGCACCGCCTGGCCCACATCGGTGGCTCGGCCGCCGCAGCCGGCCTCGCCACGGGCGCCCGCCTCGAAGACCTCTTCGAGCAGATCCAGGCCGGCGAAGCCGCCACGCTGGCGCTCATCATCAAGGCCGACGTCACCGGTTCGCTCGAAGCGGTCACCGAGAGCCTCAAGAAGCTCGAGCGCGACGAGGTCAAGCTCGCCTTCGTGCAGCGTGGCGTGGGCAGCATCACCAAGGCCGACATCCAGCTGGCCGCGGCCACCGGCGCCACCGTCATCGGCTTCAACGTGCGTCCCGACCGGGCCATGCGCGAGCTGGCCGAGGCCGAGGACGTCGAGATCCGCACCTACGAGATCATCTACAGCCTCATCGAGGACATCGAGAACGCCGTCGTCGGCCTCCTCGTGCCCGAGTTCGAAGAGGTCGTCACCGGTGAGGCCGAGGTCCGCGAGATCTTCCGGGTCCCGCGCATCGGCGCCGTCGCCGGCTGCATGGTCCAGAGCGGCACCATCACGCGCAACTCCAAGGTGCGGTTCCTGCGCGAGGGCACCATCATCTGGAAGGGCACGATCACGTCGCTCAAGCGGTTCAAGGACGACGCCCGAGAGGTCAACGCCGGCTTCGAGTGCGGCATCGGTCTCTCCGACTTCCAGGACCTCAAGGCCGGCGACATCATCGAAACCTACGAAGAGCGCGAGATCCCGCGCACGTAGGCTTTCGGTCCGGCCGCTCCGTGGCCGCCGATCGTCGAGGACTGCTGCCATGAGCCGCCCGAGGTACACGTCACAACGCCAGTTCCCGCGCACCGCGCGGATCAACGAGCTGCTCCGGGAGATCCTCGCCGACGCGCTCGAGCGCATCGACGACGACCGCCTGCTCCTGGTGGTGGTGACCGGCGTGCTGTGCGACGCCGACCTGCGTCACGCCCGGGTCTTCTTCGACGGTCCTGCGGGCGCGGCCGGCGACGAGGCCGTCGCCGAGGTCCTGGCCGAGCTGCGGCCCCGGCTGCAGGGCTTCATCGGTCGTCAGACCCACCTCAAGCGCACCCCCGAGCTCACCTTCGAGGCCGACCCGGCCATCCGCGCCGGCGAGCACATCGATGCGCTGCTCGGCAAGGCGTCGGCGCAGGCCGGCGCCATCGCACCCGACGAGGGCCCGGGCGACCCCGCCACCGATGGCTGAGCGCCCCGGCGCACCCGACGGCCTCGCCGTGGTCGACAAGGCCGCGGGCTGGACGTCCCACGACGTGGTGGCGAAGTCCCGTGGGCTGCTCGGCACCCGCAAGGTCGGCCACGCCGGCACCCTCGACCCCGACGCCACCGGCGTGCTGCTGCTGGGGGTGGGGCGCGCCACCCGGCTGCTGCGCTTCCTGAGCCCGCTCGGCAAGCACTACGAGGGGGTGGTCGAGCTCGGCACCGAGA
>JADGOP010000458.1 GCA_017882935.1 Actinomycetota bacterium | reverse complement strand
ACCGCCGCCACGTCGGTCCAGCGGGCCGAGAGCTGTCGGTCGGCGGCGTCGACGAGCGTGACCAGCTCTCCCGCGCAGGCGGTGGGGGTCTTGGCCGCGGTGTGGCAGACGTCGTCGGCCACGGTGTGGTCGATCTCGTGGCCGATGCCCGTGAACACGGGGACGGGGCAGCCGGCGATGGCGCGCGCCACCTGCTCGCTGTCGAAGGCGATGAGGTCGGTGGTGGCACCGCCGCCGCGCACCAGCGCGACCACGTCGACCGGCCGCGACCCGGCGCGGGCCAGGGCGTTGCCGATGGAGGCCGCGGCCTGGAGGCCCTGCATCCGCGCGTCGATGGTGCGCACCTCGAAGGCGAAGCCGCTGCGCTCGAGCTCGTGGGTGAAGTCGGCGTGGGCCGCGGACCCGGCGCTGGTGACGAGCGCGATCCGCAGGGGCAGCGCCGGCACGGGGTGGGCGCGGTTGCGGGCGAGCAGCCCTTCGGCCTGGAGCAGGGCCAGGAGCCGGCTGCGCTGCTCGGCCAGCCGCCCCAGGGTGAACACCGGGTCGATGCCGGTCATCAGCAGGCGCAGCTGGCCGCCGGGCACCCACCAGTTGAGCTCGACCGACGCCCGGATCTCGACGCCGTCGGCCATGCGGGTGCTCGTGCCGCTCTGACGCAGCGTGGTGTTCACGCGCTCGCGGGCCTGGCGGAACAGCGCGACCGACAGCAGCGCGGCGGGCCGCTGCCCGGGCGGTGCCCCAGGCTCCACCAGGTCGAAGTAGCAGTGCCCGGCCTGGTTCGGCTTGCGGAGGTTGCGGATCTCGCCCCGGACCCAGACCTGCCCGGGGAAGCGCGACGCGACCGAGTCGCGGATGGCCACCCCCAGCCCGGTGACGCTCCACGTGTCGTCGGGCGGGTCGGCCGCAGGCTCGATCGCCGGATCGCCCGGTTCCCACAAGGTCACGGCCGACGACGGTAGTGCCGGGTCCGGGAGACACGAGCCGCCCGTTGTTGGATACTTGCCGGGTGACGGCCGGCCGAGAGGATGGCGAGCGAGTCGCCGCCGCCGTGTCGGAGCAGCGACACGGGTGGTGGGAGGCGTTCGTACGCCTCGGCTCGGCGCTGGTGCTGGTGCTCGACGAGTCGGGCGTGATCCTCTACGCGAGCCCCTCGTCGCTGCCGATGCTGGGGCTCGATCCCGACGAGATCGTGGGCACGAGTGCGTTCGACCTGGTGCACCCCAACGACGTGGCCCACGTCGCCGCTGACTTCGTCGACCGGCTGGAGCACGGTGGCCCCAACTTCCTGACCCGCTTCCGGGCGCTGACGAGCAGCGGCGAGTGGCGGCATCTCGGTGCCTACGCGGCCGACGTGCGCGACGAGCCGGGCGCGGGGGCGATGATCGTGCACGCCCGCGACATCACCCCGGAGGTCGAGGCCGACGCGGCGCTGCGCAACAGCGAGGAGCGCTTCCGGGCCCTGGTGCAGCGCTCGTCCGACTTCATCGCGGTGGTCGACGGCGACGGGGCCATCACCTACGCGAGCCCGGCGCTCGAGCGCATCCTCGGCTACGCCGAGGGCTCGGGGCTCGACGTCACCTCGGTGTTCGACCTGGCCCACCCCGACGACATCCCGCTGGCGCGGACCGCGCTGGAGTGGACGACGCAGCACGCCGACCCGTCGCCCCCGATCGAGCTGCGGATGTGGTCGGGCCAGGGCACCTGGCGCGTCGTCGAGCTGGTCGGGCTGGACCTCTCCGACGACCCCGCGGTGGGGGGCATCGTGGTGAACGGGCGCGACGTCACCGAGCGCCACCGCACCCAGCGCCTCCTGCAGGCCCAGGCCGACCTGCTCGAGGGGGTGGCCCAGCGGGTGCCGCTCGAGCAGACCCTGCTGCGCGTCGCCGGGGTGGTGGAGCAGCTGCTGACGGGCGCGTACGTCGTCATCGGCCTGCTCGGGCCCGAGGCCGGGGTGCGGGCCGTGGCCTCTCCGACGTTCCCGCAGGACGTGGTCGAGCAGGTGCGGGAGCTGCTCGAGGGCTCGCAGCTCGAGCTGGCACAGGCGCTGCGCGAGGGGGGCGAGCTCGAGTTCGCCGACATCGCCACCGACCCGCTGTGGGCCGACGTGGCGCCCCTGCTCGCGCCCGTCGGCGTGCGCGGCTGCCTCGTGTTCCCCATCATCGCCCCCGACGACGAGACGCAGGTGGGCTTCCTGGTGGTCCTCTCGCCCGAGCCCGGCGCAGGGTCCGACAGCAGCGCCAACGTCTGCCGCTGGGCGGTGCACGTGTCGTCGGTCGCCGTCGAGCGCCGCCGCGTCGAGGACCTGTTGCTGCACCAGGCGCTGCACGACCACCTCACCGGGCTGCCGAACCGGATCCTGCTGCTCGACCGCATCGCGCAGGCGCAGGCCCGCGGTCGCCGTCATGGCACCGACGTGGCCGTGCTGTTCATCGACCTCGACCAGTTCAAGGTCATCAACGACAGCCTCGGCCACGCAGTGGGCGACGACCTGCTGGCGCAGGTGGCTCGCCGCCTCACGCGGGCGGTGCCCGACGACGACACGGTCGGCCGCTTCGGAGGCGACGAGTTCGTCGTGGTGGGCGAGGACCTCGAGGGCGACCTCGGAGCGGTCGAGCTGGCCGAGCACATCAACGCCGCG